>PXTV01000091.1:0-3198 GCA_003022985.1 Bacteroidetes bacterium SW_11_45_7
TTTGGCAAGCGTGGTTTTACCTGTACCGGGCGGGCCCCGGAAAATCAGAGACGGCAGATTGCCCGTTTCAATGATATTGCTGAGCCCTTGTCCCTCGCCAACAAGATGGTTTTGCCCTACGAACTCATCGAGGGTTGTTGGCCGCATACGATCAGCTAATGGCGTCTGTTTTTTAGCCATAATAAGAAATTCTGTTGCCAAGGTTGTCAACGTAAGCCGTTGCCCAACATGTCAAAGGTAAAGAATCATTCCACTTGTTGTCGTTATGAAAATGACCTTACGGAAAGAACAAAACCTGATTGAACCTACAAAAGCTTATTTCGATAATAAAAGCGTACGTTTTCCCGGGACGCTGATTTGATAAGAATGCACTAAATTGATGGTGTTTGAAGAAAATCGATTACCAACTCACTTCATGACGAGCTAATGCGGAAAGTAAGAATGGGCTTGTGGAGGTGATTCACGATATCCTCCGATATACTTCCCTTCAGGAGATGACCAATACCTGTTCGCCCATGTGTACCAATAGCGATCAGATCCATATTATAATCGCCGGCAAAATGGAGAACACCTTCTTCTACAGAAGGGTCATCGTAAATGTGCTTTTCAGCATTATTGATGTCATGCTTTTGGATAAAATGATTCATGTAATGCTCAATCTCAGGGTGGGCTTGTAATTTTTTAGGGGTATTGATGGTGAGCAAATGGAGAGTTGCGTTAAACGTTTTTTGAAGATCCAGCACCAAATCGATATTCTCCGGCTCTTCCGAACTGAAATCACTGGTTAGCAGGATATGCTTAATGGCCAGGTCAGAGCGGTCGCATTTGAGGGTTAACACAGGTACAGGAGATTGCCTTACAACACTCACGGCATGAGATCCCATGATCATTTCGGTCATACCTGAAGCACCATGAGTCCCCATTATGATCAAGTCAACCTCTTCCTCATCGATGTAGTTCATGATGTCCTTGGTGAAATGCCCAATACGCACAACTTTGAGCAGTTCGTGGTTATGGCTCGAATGCCAGTTTTCGAGCTGCTCTTCATTCCGGCTCCTCGCTTCTTCAATAACGGACAGGTCGATAGCGCTGTCTTCCATGATATTTCCTTCAGCATCAAACACAGCCTCAGACGGGGCATTAATCACGTTCAACACGTGGACTTCAGTATTTCTCACCTGTTTGAATTTGAGAGCGAGCTCAAGTGCATAATCGCTTTTATCCGAGAAATCAGTCGGCACTAAAATCTTGAGGGGCATCTGTTCCAAATCTCCCTGCACATTCTTGTTAACGGTGAGTGATAAAATGACTTTTAGAATGACACGGCTACTGGTTCCAATGGTTGTGGGTACAACAATGCGGCTAAAGCCGCTATGATGAATCGATTGGTACCCGTTGGCTTCAGCCAACGGCAAAATCCGGGCATTACCAATTGCCGTCAGCTTTAGCTGACGGGTTCTAAAGCTTATAGATTAGTGGCTTTAGCCACATTGTTGGCAGGAACCTCTAACCGGGTTATTCTATGACTTTTTTAGCTCCTTGAATCATATCCTTCTGTTTATAATCTTGTTAAATTAGAAGATGAATCAAAATGTGCTATTACTTGCCGCCATTGGCCTCGAGGTCATCCCGGCATTGTTGGTCGAGGGTGGGAACGGAACTTCCAACCAGGTTTGACACCACATTCCCCGTTTCCACTGCGTAATACATGAGGCAATCATCCACATCGCAATGAGAGCCGTTGTCCTCATCCTGATGATCTTGCTGCATGGGCGTGCCATTGTTGACGAGTCCCAGTAAATGGCCGATCTCGTGATTGACCACAGCTGTTTCAAGTTTGTAGCGGTCGGGTTCACCAAGACCGCCTGATAAATTGCGAATCGTCTCTTCAAACAAGACGGCAGAAGTATTGTAATAAGCAACACCCAAGGTGGTTTGGTTGTTGTTGTCTTCTTTTCGTTCGCCATCTACAAACAAGAGGTAAATGGCAATTGTATTACTATCCGTGTACATTGTACGAAGATCATCCTCTATGTTGCGAATCTCATCGATGGAATAAGCGTCATCACCAAAGCCTGAAACTTGCGATTGCCTGACAGTGATTCCTTCAGGCTTATTGAGATACCGGTCCAGAAAACTTTCCATGTTATCCAGTGTTTGCTGGCGGGGTGCAAAGCCGGAAGGAAACTGCACTTCAACCACCAACCGCTGATATTGGTCCTGCGCCAACAAGGCATTAGCGGACGCCCCTACTCCTTGTCGATTGGCGGAGCGATCATTAGGATCATTGCCGGAAGGATCGTTATCATCATCCTTTTCACAGGCGGCAAAAATGAATAAAAATAGAATAAGAAAGACAGTTAGTGAGTGGTGGATATGATATGTCATCGGTTATTCTTTAGTTCTACATTGTCAGTACTGAACGGATCACTTTTGTTGAGACAACCCTTTTACTGCATCGCTGATGCGCTGGAGCCCTTCTTCCAAGGTGCTTCCGGGACATGCAAAGTTGAGACGTTGAAATCCCTCACCTCCTGTGCCAAAGCTCATACCGTCATTCAGGCCTACTTTAGCCTTGTTCGTCATCAGGTCCCTGAGCTCAACCTGACTCAAACTTAATGCCCTGCAATCCAGCCAGCAAATATAGGTACCATCGGGAACAATAACGTCTATGCCGGGTATATTCTTATGTATGTAATCAACGAGATGATCACGGTTCTGCTCCAGATAAGCCAGTAGGTCATTCAGCCACTCCTCCCCTTCCTGGTAAGCAGCTCTTGTTGCCTCAATGGTTAAGGGATTGTAAAGGTGTACCCAGTTGCGCGCCAGTTGATCGCTAAAGACCTTCTTGATTGACGGCTCAGGAATAATGGCATAGCCCATCTGCATACCCTGGAGGTTGAAGGTTTTGCCGGGTGAGGAAAGCGTGATTGTATTGTTGGCCAGTTCCTCGCCAAGATTGGCAATGGGATAATGGTGATGCCCCGAATAAATAATATCATCATGGATTTCGTCAGCAATGAGCAGGATATCATTGGCCACACAGATGCGCCCGAGTTGTTCCAGTTCATGGCGCTTCCATACACGGCCAACCGGGTTGTGCGGGTTACAGAGCAGGAGCATCTTGGTGTTTCTGCTAATCTTAGCCGTTAAATCATCAAAGTCCATCACATAACGGCCATCCTCAAGAGTGAGCGG
>PXTV01000091.1:3311-7414 GCA_003022985.1 Bacteroidetes bacterium SW_11_45_7
AACGTAGATGAGCCATTCCTTTTGAACAGGCCAGTTATGGCGTTTTTGATACCAATCGATAACGCTGTTGAACAGTTCCTCTGATGGTAGCGAGTAGCCAAAGACGGAATGCGAAGCGCGCTCCTCCAATGCCTTACTAACAGCCGGTGCAGTGGGAAAATCCATATCCGCCACCCACATGGCCAAAATATCCTCCTTCCCGAAAATCTTTTGCCGGTAATCCCATTTCACGGAGTGCGTGCCGGTGCGGTCGATGGGGTGGTCGAAGTTGGTGGGCATTGGCAAACCATAATTTCGCCTGAACACCAAATTACAATTTTCGTTTGATCATTTAAAGAAAATTGAATCCCTTAACTTCTGTACGATGAGTAGCAATGCAATATCTGGCTTTCATTTCATAATAAGCATAGCCGGCTATAAAAACGGAAGAACATATTCAGAATCGGCAAAAAATCATCCAAAGTTGGAAGGAAGCACACGACCGTAACTATCAAACAATGCAAAATCTTCTTTCTACAAAAGATTATAGCTGAGCGTTATTCTTGGGTCACTTGGTTTTAGAAAAACTTTTAAAAGCTCATTACGTTAAGACAAATAAGAAGCACGCTAAGCTTTACACACGATTTATTACGGCTTGCAATGAAAGCAAACTTAACTCTTACTGGTGAAATAAAAAACTGGCTGGATGATATTTCAACATTCAATATGAATACTCGGTATGATAATTACAAACCTCAAATATCAAACCTTAGCTATCTTCCTCACCACGCATCCAACAATCTGCGCATCAGGATGATCTGGCCCGTATGATACGCATTGTGTTGCGATAAAAGGGCAGCTTCCCGGAAGAGCGTTTCGCCTTTGCCTTGCGGAATAGGAGCAAACAAATCGTTATTCGGGTTTTCCACGAGGTCGATCATCTTTTGCCAATCCTTTAGAACCTGATCAACTGATTGGTTCCAGGCATCCTCGCTTGGTGGTACAGGGCTATCAGGCCAGTATTGATCGGGCCAGCTCGGTGATTCATAAGAAGGGTCTGTTGTAAAGGCGAGAATATCGTGTTGCGCAATGCGCATGTGCTCCACTTCCTGCCAAATGGAATAAGTCACTTTTTCGGGGACAATACCCGTCAGGCCGAATGGTAAATCCTGTATTGCTTCTTGAAAAGGTGTATGGGATTCTTTTCCGGATAAGAGATTGGCTAATTGTTTGCGAATTAATTGTTTGTCTTGTTCTGATGATACCATGATAGTTGAATATTCTAACGGACAATAGTTCAAGTAACGTTCCAAGTTACGATACTTTTGCCGCACTTAAAAAAAAGAGCCATTTCCTTAGCAATGGAAATGGCTCATGATAGTCATTACACCAAGATTTTTATCTGCTTGGTGTCTCATATAACGAGAGTGATCTTTTTACTTGCCACACCATTTCTTGCAGCTTGGCATTTTGTTGGAAGTTCCGCCAAAGCCAAGAACAACTTTACCGTAAAATCCCCGGGTACCAAAATCCGGTGCATTGTTTACATCACCACCACCGTGCTGCCAATTGTCATTGGCCAGTGCATAGTGATAGCCAGCGCGCAAGCCGAGGATCATGCCTTTTGTCGATCCTTCGTCATTCTTTTGGCCAAAGATATAATCAGCACCAACGGAGACCTCGCCAACGAAGTTTTTCTGCTGAAAGTTGAACTCGGAACCCGTCATTTCACTATTGTCGATATCTGAAGGACTAAAATCCTCATTGCGCGTTATTTCCATTGTAAAACGCTGTAACCCGGCACCTACCATTGGGAATACGCGGAGGTTCGAATTATTGACCACAGCATAACCGGCCTTGAACATCCCTTTGAAGCTGCGTCCATCAACTTCGTAGTTATCGTTTTCAGCTGCATTATTCCCAACTACGGGAATACCATCCACTGTATTGTAGCGCTCTCCGCTTAGAGAGATCATCACACCCTTGATTTGGTGCTGGACTCCGATACCAAGTCCGGAGAAATGATTAACGGGTTGAGGGGCACCATTCGGTAGAAATGCATCAAGTTCGCCAAGATCGTAATTGGCATAACCTGTGTTTGCATAAAAAGCATGGCTAAATTGCGGACTGCCGCTGGTGTTGTTAACTTCTTCCTGGGCAAAAGCTGCACTTCCCATCAAGAAAATGCTCGCTGTAAGAATAGTTAGTAACTGTTTCATGGTTGTTGTTATTTGGTTGTAAATAATAAGTAGTTAAATTTATTTTCTTTAACGTTCAAAATCGTCAATTGTTCATGTCTACGAACAATTTGATAGATCAATGTCTGCTATTCCATATCCCGTTGATACTTGATGAAATCTGTTTGGGGGATATTGGTTTCTTCAAGTTGATGGAAAATACTTGCGAGCTGCCCCCTGTGATACGTTGAGTGATTCATGACCTGAGTTACTGCATCGGCAACTTTATTGCTGAATTCCTTGCCTTTACTGTTTTGATAGGTAAATTGTTGGGTTAAGCCCCCATCATCTAATTCGGAAATGTATCTCTTCCATGAAATAGAAGGCGTTAAGAAATGATGGATAAGGATTTCCTTGGTCCCTTCAAATGATGCAGATGGCCATTCATCTAAAGGATTCCCCTTGACCCTGCCCAACCACATTTGTTCAGCATCGGAAATGTGAAGAAGCGTTTCCTTTATGGATGGGAAACTGCTATTGGCGTGTTTCAGAATTGTTTCTTCATCCAACTCGAGAATACGGTTGCTCAATTTCTCGTTAGCCCAATAGTTGTATTCGGTCAGTCTTGCAAAATGATCTTTAATCCCGTAATCACTCATACCTGCTCGCTTTTAATTAATTTGTTAGAATAAGACGGCTACTGGTTCCAATGGTTGTGGTTACAAAAATGCGGCTAAAGCCGCTATGATAAACTGATTGGTACCCGTTGGCTGAAGCCAACGGCA
Source organism: Bacteroidetes bacterium SW_11_45_7 (assembly GCA_003022985.1). Classification (GTDB taxonomy): domain Bacteria; phylum Bacteroidota; class Bacteroidia; order Chitinophagales; family SW-11-45-7; genus SW-11-45-7. The sequence continues at coordinate 6,253 of PXTV01000091.1, forward strand.
ATGATTTTTGAATAACTTTCAAAAAGTTTTCCGCTTTATGGATTCCACATGTACCGCCCACTTTTCCGGTAACTTTTGGAAAGTTGCCAGCCAAGGGTTCAAAAGCCTTTATAACAGTGGCTTTAGCCACATTGTTGGCAGGAACCTCTAACCGTGTTATCCTATAATTTATGATTAAATGTTCACTTTTATCGACTTTTCATAACAGCCAAGAGTTGGCTGCATTTGAATCTCACTATAATCATACAGCCACTTTATCGCTCTCAAGAACAAAAGGTTACCTGTCAGTTAACGATTCAATTGATTAAAAATGCGTTTGACTTACCATTTCGTACAACATTTGAAGCCATTTTCCGTAAGACAAACCAAAATAACAGTCGGTGGCCGAAGTTTGTATACTATCAAACCGATTGCTACTAACATGCAATAAGGTGGAAAATTAATGGATTCAGAGGAAAATAACCTTATGACGAGCCGCCAGCGCATCGAATTTTATCAGCAGCGAGCCAAAAACTTTGATGCCCAACAACAAAAACTTCAGCGCAAGATTCGGATCATGGGTTGGGTTCGGCTTGTATGTTTTCTTGTTGGTGCCGGCCTTGTTTACTATGCGTTTACATGGCAACCCGTTTGGTCAGTGGTGCCGCTTGTTTTGTTTGGTGGCTGTTTTATTTATTTGGTGAACCTTGATAAGCAATGGCAATCGCAAAAGGCACGACTCGCCACACTTGTTTTGATCAATGAACAAGAAGCCAAAGCTTTAGCCGGTGACTACAGCCAATTTCATAACGGGCTGCATTTTCTCGATCCCCAACACGCTTATGCGAACGATCTCGATACTTTTGGCGATGGCTCCATCTTTCAATACCTCAACCGCACATCGTCACCACAGGGCCGGCAAGTATTAGCCAATTGGCTGACCGCACCGAGCAAAGATATCGACACAATCGAAAGGCGACAAAATGCCGTGTCAGAACTGAGCGAGAAGACCGATTTTCTCCAGGATTTTCGCACAGCAGGTCATGGCCTTGAGGAGAGCGAAAAGGAACAAGAGGGTCTTGAGGAATGGCTCAATCAAGAGAGCCGCTACAGCCGTAGCACATTCTATCGTATCCTGCTCATCGCCATGCCTGTTCTCACAATATCCATGATCATCATCACA
>PXTV01000092.1 GCA_003022985.1 Bacteroidetes bacterium SW_11_45_7
AAATGTCAATAATCAGCTTGCATCAGGGGATGAGGATTTGTATATAAATGAACACCTGGAAGTAGATGAAGACTTTAGGCTGGAAGGAGCATTTGAAGACAACAATGGCAATACCGGCTCCCCGGGTGATGTGCTTACATCTACAGGAAGTGGCGTGGAATGGCAATCAGGTGGCGGAGGCAGTAATAACTATTGGGACCGTGATGCAACAAACGGTGAGATGTATCCAAGCAATACCGGAGATGATGTAGGGATTGGGACAGGAAATCCCTCAGCGCGGCTCGATATTCGCGGAGGCGATATGATCTTTAATGAAGATGGTAATAATCACGATGTGCGCATGGAAACCCAAAATGAATCCAATGCTTTTCTTGTAGATGCTTCGGATGATATGGTCTACATGGGCGATCAGTTTGGTGATTATGAAAATGGAGACACCATTGATGGTGTAGCTGTTGATTATGTGGCGAATATGGATAATGGCGATATTGATGGAACCGCTATTGGTATTGGTTCCATCGAATACTTTTTTGACAAGTCAAATGAGACAACGATCAATAATCAATTCAGTCCTGCTAAAGACAATTTACATGATTTGGGAAGTTCCGGTCTTCGTTGGGATGAGGTGTTTGCTCAAAACGGCAATATCCAGACGTCCGACAGAAGGGACAAGAAAAATATCCGGGATTTGAATTATGGACTTGACAAGATCATGAAGTTGGATCCGGTCACATATCAATGGAAGGAGGATGTGGCAGGTATGGATGCTAAGGATCAGCGTATAGGTCTCATTGCCCAAGAGGTTCACAAGGTGCTGGACGAAGTTGTCAAAACTGAGGAAACGGTCACTGTACAAGAGAAGCCGCTCAAGAAGGAGGTTAAGGAAATGGAGCGCTGGGGCATTTACTATTCCGATATCATTCCCGTGCTCGTTCAATCCGTGCAAGATCAACAAGCTATTATCGATGATCAAAAGGAAAGAATCGACAATCTGGAGAAGCGGCTAAATCAGCTCGAAGCGAAAGTGAACGATTAAAGAAAAACCGTTTGAATTTTATATTTGCAGATGATTTCTATTGGTTAACTTTTGTAAAAATTACAAATCATTTTATCTTGCACAAGTTTTCTTAACGATTCTTCCACCATTAAGCTTTGATTAACGGATAATAATGGCTTGTTTCCAAGATAATGCAGTAATTCATCTTTTGCTAAAGTAAAGCGATATATGCAGACTTTTCAAATCTATCGTTCCCTTGTAGTCCTTTTTCTTTTCGGGTTTATTATGCTGAGTACGCAGCAAGCTTTTACCCAAGCCTTAGTCAATAACAATGGCGCGCAGGTGACAGTAAAAGACAGTGCCTTTGTGATCGTGAAGACCAACTCCATCAATAATATGGATGGAACAATCGATAATGAAGGCACAATCAAAGTTGAGGAAGATATCATTAATAACGATACCATGACAGGTGGTAACACAACAGGTGTTTACGACCTCGATGGCAACTGGGAAAACAATGCCACTTTTATACCGGATTCAACCACGGTATTTTTCAAAGGTGCTAACCAGTTGATCACAGGAACTTCTGTTACGGAATTCTTCAACCTTGATCTTCAGGGTACCGGCACAAAAACGCAAACGCTCAATTCTGTCACACAAAACAATCTTACCCTCAATGACCGGGAACTGACTACTGACAGCTTCACTATGCTGGTTACCAATACGGATACAGGGGCAATTGACAGAACCACCGGTTATGTAAGTAGTCTTGACACCGGCCGTCTGGCCTGGCGTACTAACAGCACTGATCCCTATCTTTTTCCCGTAGGGTCTAACGTAGGCACGCAGCGCTATCGTCCCGTGGAGTTAACGCCAACCTCTTCAGCGCAAAACACCTATGGTGTACGTATGGCCAACGTTGATGCGACAACCGAAGGGTACAACCGCACAATAACAGGCCCCAATATTTGCGATGTGAACCCGAATTACTACCACCGCATCTATCAACAATCATCAACTAATAATAGCGATATCAAGTTGTTTTTTGATCAAGCCGCTGATGGGAGTTGGAGTAACATGGGACACTGGCAAAACACACCCCGCTGGGAGGATATGGGAAATGCCACATCAGGCACCCAAAGCGGTTTCTCAACACTCTCTATTAGCAACTGGAGCAACTTTAACTATTCGCCTTTTGCCTTTACCAATCCCAAAGTCACAATCGATTCGTTTGATGTGACTCCGATTAGCTGTTTTGGCGCCTCAAACGGGGCAATAGACCTCCATGTATCAGGTGGCCTACCACCGGTTGATTACAACTGGTCCAATAACGATACAACACAAGATATCAGCGGCTTATCACCCGGTAATTACTCGGTAACTGTGTCGGATTCCACAGGTTGTGGCGACACCCTCTCCGTCACCATTCAACAGCCGGACACATTAGTCGTGACCGATTCGGTGGTAAATGTTTCATGTGCAGGCGCCAACGATGGCGACATTCATCTCAGTGTCAATGGTGGTACAAATCCCTATGATTACAATTGGGATAACAATGATACAACACAGAGCATAACCGGTCTTGCAGGTGGCACCTATAACGTCACTGTCACCGATTCCAACGGATGTACTGCCACAAGTGCCATGACAGTGCAAGAGCCCGATTCGCTCTCTATCCAAACAAGTGTAACGAATGCCTCCTGTAATGGTGCAACTGATGGCTCAGCCGGTATCTCCGTAACAGGTGGTACAACACCTTATGATTACAACTGGTCAACAGGGAGTGATTCTTCCTCAGCTGACAGTCTAAGTGCAGGCACATATACAGTGACCGTCACGGACGCCAACGGCTGTACCAATTCAGCTTCGGTGGCAGTTGGTGAGCCACAACCAATTTCCATTTCACCCAATGTTAATGATGTATCCTGTAATGGTGGTGAAGATGGTTCTATAACCTTAAATGTAAGTGGTGGTTCGGGTGCTTATTCATATGTGTGGTCCAACGGGAAAATATCAGCCAGCATTGACACCCTTTCCGCTGGCACCTATAGCGTTACAGTAACAGATGATAACGGTTGTAGCGACTCTACACAGGCGACAGTTAGTGAGCCCGACTCGCTTATCCTGTCGACTGTTGTGACAGATGTTAGCTGTAATGATGGAGATGATGGGTTGATCAACCTTTCCGTAGCCGGAGGCACCCCACCGTACAATTACAATTGGTCCAACGGGCAAACCAGCCAAAATGACACCAACTTAACGGCCGGCACTTACGACCTTACGGTTACTGATGGCAACAACTGCACGAAAACGTCAAGTTATGAAGTAACACAACCCGCAGCACTATCCTTAACAGTGGATAGCAACAACGTCTTGTGTAATGGAGCAGCTGACGGCAATGCAGAAGCACAGGCCTCTGGCGGTGTTGGTGGGTTCCAGTATATTTGGTCCAATGCCCAAAGCGGCAGTTCAATTGACAATCTCAGCCCGGGTACATACAGCGTTACTGTGACAGACACCAATAACTGCACAATCATTGATTCCACAGTTATAACAGAACCGTCTCCTTTAACCGCAGAGGCCGGGAATGACACCACAATAGCCCGGGGTTACACAGCTCCGCTCAATGTCAATGCCAGTGGCGGTACGGGAAGTAATTACCAATATGAGTGGTTGCCGGCCTCATCTCTAAGCGAACCGGCAATTGCCAATCCTTACGCCACACCTCAAACCTCTACAAATTACGTGGTAACGGTTACAGATGATAATGGTTGCCAGGTAAAAGACAGTGTGACAGTTGAAGTAGATGTGAAGCTCTACAATCACCCCGATGCATTCAGTCCAAATGGTGATGGCCAAAATGATAAGTTCTTTGTGATTAGCAGTCCAACTGTAGAAGTGGAATCATTCAAAATATTCAACAGGTGGGGGCAGCTTCTTCACGACAAGACTGAATCCTGGAACGGTATTTACCAGGGTGAGGATCAACCCACCGACACCTACGTCTACCAGACCAAAATCAAGTTACCGGACGGCTCAACCGAAACCGAATCCGGTGAATTCATTTTAGTGAGATAAGAAATACATTACTCGCAATTCTACAATTCCCCGCTCACGTTAAACCCTGCTATGACAGGCCGCACGAACGGGGATTTCCGTATCAATCTCAACTACAGGAACCAGTGGTTGGGTGTAGCTGACGGCCATTCAACTTATGTGACGCCATCCCTGTCATTTGATATGCCCTTCTCCGTATTCAAGAACGATGCGTTAGGTGCAGGCGTGATGGTGATGAACGACCAGTCGAGTGGCGGTAGCCTTTCCAATGTAACCGCCATGCTGTCCGGAGCTTACCACAAAAGCGTAGGCAGTAAAGGAAGCCACCACATATCACTCGGTATCCAGGCAGGTTATGTGCAGCGCCAACTTAACCAACAAGATCTCAATTTTGCCAGTCAGATCGGTGAGGATTACCAGTTCAACGAAAGCTTGCCATCCGGTGAATCCTTTGAAAACAATGATATCCAATACATGGATATGCAGGTTGGTTTGATGTGGACCTCTACTTTCAGCGATAAGTTCAGTGCTTATGCCGGGGGCTCGATGTTCCACGTCACAGAACCTCAAAAGAATTTTTCGGTGAATGGCGAATTAAGCCTTCCAAGGCGTTGGGTGGCTCATGGCGGCATGGATATTGGTGTTAGTGACAAAGTGGACCTTCTGCCTTCGGTCATTTTTATGACACAGAATCAAGCAAGAGAGATCAATGCCGGTTTATCCGGGGCTTATGCCATTTCCGACAAGACCAACTTTTATCTTGGCGGTTATTACAGGGTGAACGATGCAGCAATAGCTTATTCAGCTATTGAATGGAACAATATCAAGTTTGGCATTAGCTACGATGCCACGGTATCCGATCTTCAGAATTCAGGAGGCAGTCTTGAATTTTCTTTAACCTATGTAAGGCGTACACCCGATGTGCCGGATGTAGAACCAAAAATGTACTGCCCGCGCTTCTAAGGAATATGAGAAGCAGTATAGTAAGGCGTCCGGACCTCTTTGCATCTTGCCAATGAATGGAATTAGCTTGTCCTAAAAGAAAATATGGTTATGAATAGTGCTTCAGCAGTTTTGAAAAAGAACGGAGTGATAATTGTTGTTTTGTGCCTTCTACCACTCGTTTCTATGGGTGGCAATGTTGAAGACCAAATGGACAAATTACCCCCTCTCAAGAAAAAGCGATATGCCAAACAGTTGCTTGAAGCAGGCAATTTTTTCAAGGCGATCAGGGCTTATCAATATCTTATCGAGGAGAATCCGAAGGATGCCAAATTCGCTTACAAGTTAGCCGAATCCTACAGAGGCGCACGAAATTACCCCAAGGCAGCAAAATGGTACAAAACCAGCCACAAGTACAATGCCGGCAAAGAACCAGCAGCGCAATACCGGCAGGCCATGATGCTTAAGATGGACGGACAGTACGACAAGGCTATTCAAATCTTCAATCAGTTTTTGGAAAGTGACTATGCCTCTTCTGTTGAAAAACTGAAGAAGTATGCTAAAATGGAAAAAAAGGCCTATCAATTTGTCCAGGAGCAACGAGAAAGATCCCCTCATTACAAAGTCAATAAAATGGGCAAGAAGATCAACAGCTTTTACAGCGACTTTGCCCCGCAAGTTATCGACAATAACAAGCTTGTTTATTCCTCGCTCAATCTGGATTCCACGAAAAATTCCGCTTTTCTTAGCGATAAGTTTCCCCTCTCCCACATTTATCAATCATCGATTCAGGATGAGAGCTGGACCGAAAGTGAGCCGATGAAATTCCCCCTAAACACAAGTGATGAAAATTCGGGGAATGCTGCCTTTTCACCCGATGCTAAGCGGATTTACTTCACCAAATGCGCTGCCAAAACGAACGTTGACATCAAGTGCAACATCTATATGAGTAAGCATAAGGGCAGCGGATGGGGAGATCCTGTTAAACTTGGTAGTTCCGTTAATAAAAAAGACGCGACCAATACACATCCGGCTGTT
>PXTV01000093.1 GCA_003022985.1 Bacteroidetes bacterium SW_11_45_7
AAGGCTCAAAATCGACCCGGACGCGCCAAAAGTTACCCGTGAGCAGCATTTCCCTTGCCGACTCGGCAAAGTTGATCTCGTCCCAGTCGAACAAATGGACTTGCCCTAGGAAAGGCAGGAACAGAAGCGCCCCAATGAGACCGATAATCGTTAATAAAACGGGCTTCTTCCCCATGGTTATCTGAATTTAGGCCCTTGCAATGAACGAGCGGGCCGGTTACGGTTTTGCCATACCTTCAAAGATGGCAATATCGCAAAAACCATTAGGGTAACAAAAGTACCTACAATGGCACCGCCATAAATATCGATAAAAAAGTGCTGCAGAAGATAAACTCGAGACAGGCCCGTCAGCAAGGCAACGATAAAAAACGCGTAGCCCCATCGCTTATCGGAAACGAGGAGGATCAACGCACAGCAAGTGGCAAACACAATTGTTGTGTGACCTGAGGGAAAGCTGTGGTAAGCGTTAATATATAACCCTGCAACTTTGTCAAGTTGTGCAAACACTTCATTGTCAAAATAGTGTTTAGGGCGCTTGACTTCTTCGAACAAAAAGCATTTACAGAGCTGTGTAGTCAGTGCCGACAACCCTGTGCTGACGAATAACAAAAGAGCATGTCCAAAGCGGTAAAACAAGAGGCCGATGCAAACCAATAAGGTTGGTATGCCACTTCCCAAGATGGTAATATAAAAGAAAAATTGATTCCAAATCCAGTTGTACTGATCATTGAACGTGATAAGCACATCTCCCTTAGGTACAGTAAAGATCAAGTAAGCTCCAATACACAAGAAGGCAAAAAATAGAGCAAAATAGGAGGCATTCTGCTTGAGGGTGTACATCGAGAGCTGGTCATTTTCGTTTTATTGCCGGGGATTTTCCTGCTGATCGTCATTGCTTTTCCTGCCAAAGAGTCTGCGTACTACATCGTAATACCATTCCAGATTGAATAGTTGAGAGTCGAGCGTAGCTTTATAGGTCAGAAAAATACTGATTGGCAATAAGACCAATGTAGCTAACCACATACCCACAAAGGGTGAAAGGGCTTGTTCCTCGGCCATCTTCTCGCCCGACATCGTAAAAACGTGGTACACAACAAAAAATAGAATAGCCATTAACAGTGGCATTCCTATGCCTCCCTTTCTTATAATAGCGCCCATGGGCGCTCCAATGAAGAACAGCACCAAACAGGCAACAGATAAGGTGAACTTGCGATGCCATTCGTTTTTATGGCGTACGGTAAGACGGTTATTATGACGCATGTCGCGGGCTGCAACCTTAATGTAGCTCTTAGTATTGCGGGCAAAGGAAAGAGCTCGTTTCATTAATCCGCGTCTGCTACCGGGTGCAAAACGCTTGATAAACGTCCCGCTGTCAGCATTCCAGGCTGGCTGAGTAGCCTGGCGAACATCATTCGCTTGTATTACACTGTCCATGTCAACTTTGTAAAAATGAAAAAAGGACGTTAAGTTTTTTTCTAACTCCTCTTTTTTCTGCTCTTTCTCCATTGCCAGTGTATCGAGGGCAGCCTCTAACTGGCCCAAATTGAGCATTTCGTAGTGATCCTTGAACAAGCCCTCTTTTGTTCTGCTGAGATTGAACTCACTCAGATCGAAGAACTTTTCCCACTTTTCAAATACTGTTGTCACATGTTCGTATTCTTCTTGCTTTGAGCCTTTCTTAACCATTTCTCGATACTGCCGCCCTTTGAACAAACGCAGGATCAGGTAACGCTCATCCCCGGAAGTATACATCTTGCCCCGATCAGCGATCAAAACATGATTGTTGCCCTGGTCACCGGTATGATCGTACACCAGGATATCGTAGATCGTTTGGTTATCGGGCCCCTTATCCCCTACCCAAATACTGTAGCCCTCAATGCCTTTGTAAAAAATCCCTTCCTTGATGTTGAGTGCCGGTTTTTGTTTACGGATATCGTAAAGAAGAGAGCCGAATTTGAGATTGGCTACGGGCAAAACATGATTCGCAAAAAGGAATGTGCCTATACTGATCAAGAGAACAGTGCCGATCAGGCCTCTCATGAATTGCAACAGGGAAATGCCGGACGTTTTAACGGCTACTAATTCGTACTGTTCGGCAAACTTGCCAAGGGTCATGATAGAGGATAGCAGCACAGCCAAAGGGATAACCATTGGCACAAAGCTGGCTGATGCAAAAAAGAGCAGCTTGAGGATGATGGTCCACTCAAGCCCTTTGCCTACCAAGTCATCAATATACTTCCACAGGAATTGCATCACGAAAATGAAGAGCGTGATGAAGAACGTGATAAAAAACGGGCCAATAAAAGAGCGAACTAAGAGCTTATCGAATTTTTTCACGTTATTTGCTCTTTATGGACAGGCAAAGGAATATCGAATTTTCCGATCAGGAGTTGCAATTGATGCGGGATGACCAAATCTTCCCGCAAAAGCTCCTAATTACGAAAAAAATCTACGATTTATTATCCGAGCTCTCCCATGAGCTCAAAAACCATACCATCACGCAAACCTATCCCTTTCCTAAGGGAACAGACATGACAGCTGGCAAAATTTCCAAGGGCGAAAATTACAAGCAGCAGCCTTATGCCATTCTTGATCTACCCCGCAAATTCAGCCGCCAGATGATCCTTGCTTACAGAACGATGTTCTGGTGGGGTCATTGTTTTGCCTTTACCCTTCATGTTGCCGGCATCCCCATGAAGAACACAATGCAAAAGTTCCTTGCTCATTATGATCACCTGCGTGACAAAAACCTTTATTTCGCCATCAACAGCAATCAATTTGAACACCACTTTGGTGAGGATAATTACCGGCTTTTGGACAATCTGGATCATCACACCATCCGCAACCATATTGAGACCAATCAGTACGTCAAAGTGGCTAAGCAGCTGCCGCTGGATCAGTGGAACAAACTCCAGGAAGAAAGTGTGGCCCATTACGAACTTTTCATGAATGTGATTCGGGAAGCATAGACCATCCGATGGGACGCAGCAACCATCTCTACGCCTTTATGTCACTGCCATTGATCAATTGCCACCCCTCCCTCCTATTCGATTGAGTAGTTGCTTTGCCTGCTCATCACCAGGCCTTAGCTTTAGCGCTTGCTGAAGGTTTTGTCCGGCTTTTTTATGGCGGCCCAGATTCACCTGAGCGGCAGCGATATTGTAGTAACAGTCATAAGAATCGGGATTGATTTGCAAGGCCTTTTGGTACTGTTGAACCGCCTCTTCATACAAGCCCTGATTGAAAAGCTTGTTCCCGTAATTGAAGTAATTCTGAAATTGATCAGGAGCTATATTGATTGCTTGTTGATAAGCGGTTTGCATGGAATCGGTTTTTCCTTTACGATGATAAAGATCCCCAAGATCGCGGAAGGCTTGGGCAACCTTGACCGGATGTTTGTTGCCACGTTGCGCAAGACGCGTGTATTTGCGTAAATGGGTAATCGCACGTCCGGTTTGGCCCAGCTGGTCGTAACCGGCAGCGAGTAACTGATGAGCGTTGGTAAAACGGGGATCGATGCCAACAGCCTGGCGTAAAAGCGCAACACCCCTTTCGATGGCTTGTTGTTGATTAGCCATTTGATCGGTATTTATGATATAATACCGGCCCAGGTTAAAATGCGTCCGGGCATTGTTGGGCGTGTAAGCCAGATCATTTTGGAATAACGTCAGATCGTTCTGCCACGCTTGAACAACTTTTGCCAATCCGTTGCCTGCTCAGTTGTCATGAGCTTGTAGGCGCCATAAGCGAGCAAGAGACAGAAGCCGAGCGAAGGAATGAACAGAAATCGTTCGGCAAATACAGCTGACGTGGGCGTGATGATATTAGCCGTCACGGCAATCGTGATAAAGTAAAAGAGGATGGCAAAGCTTACAACAGTACGTCTTGGAAGCTGATAGATGCCATAACTGATCAGACCGAGCACACCTAGCAAGGAAAGGATGGCCTGCGGATGAGTCCGGGAAATGACGGGAATTTGATTATAGGAATAATCGTAAACAAGCGGATAGGGAAAGATGAGGAGCCGCAAGTGTTGAGCAAAGTTCCCCACCGCAGTAGCGATCCGGTCGCTTTTGTCAGGCGCATATTGAAAATAGCTGTCGAAAAAGCGGTACTCCTCAACCGGTTCCACGAATTGGGAGCGGATCAGTAAATATACTAGGGCAACAACCAAGAAGGGTAATGCGGCAATAGCCGCTTGTTTGATGGACGACCGGGCAAACACAAATAGTGTAAGAGGAATGATGGCCAGGAATGTCAGCGCATTTTCCTTGGTGAACAAAGCGAGTGCATAAGCCAGTAATGAAAAGACGATCCATTTCCACTGCTGTTCTTCCGCAACATAGCGATAGACCCCCCATAGTGTAGTGACCAAAAACAGGAACACCAGCATTTCATCGCGACCCTTGATATTGGCAACCAACTCCGTATGAAGGGGGTGGACCGTGTAGAGCAGAGCAGCAGTAAACGGAAGAAGAACCGAGTAGCCCTTTAGCCATTTGGCCAACAGAAAAAACAAGACAACGCACAGACCAGTATAAAAGAGCACATTCAAAAAATGACTCACGGAAGGAGTTTCTCCGAATAACTCGTATTCAACAGCATGGGTGATCAGTGGAATTGGCCGGTAAAGGCCGGATTTGGCATTATTATAACCGAAAAAGTGGCCGTTTGTGACCAGATCAGGGATGCCTTCTACACCCTGTTGGGTGAAGCGATTCTGCGTGATCACCGCCTTATCATCAAGGGCGTAGCCGTGCCCTAAAGTATTGACGTAACAAAGAAAAGCTATAGCAGCAATGATGATAGCATACCAAAGGTGCTGCCGTTCAACAGCAACCGGTGTGGCCTGAGCTCTCCTCTTTTGAGAATTGGCGTGTTGCTGAGGTTTTTTCTGTTGCTTACGGCCCAATGGAACTGCTCTTTGCAAACCGGATTATCAAAATAAAACCGGGAACAAATAAACCTCAATTTCAATAATGCACCAAAAAGAGAGGCCTCCTACTTCTCCTTGAACACCAAGCTAATGGGCACGCCTGTAAAATTGAACTGCTTGCGGAGCTGGTTTTCGATGTAGTTTTTGTAAGGTTTTTTGACAAGGTGGGGATAGTTGCAATAGAGCGCAAATGAGGGTGTTTTCGATGGGAGTTGATTGGCGTATTTAACATGGATGGATTTGCCCTTAACTGCTGGCGGCTGCCGCATTTCAAAAGCTTTCTGGAGCACATTGTTCAAATCTGATGTGCTGATGCGCCTCTTGCGATTCCGGTAAACTTCAATAGCTTTCTCCACCAACTGATACACGCGTTGCTTTTGCGTGGCTGAAATAAACATGACCGGCACATCGGTAAAGGGCGCAATACGCTCATAGATGTCATCCCTGTAGTCCTTCCAGGTATAGGAGTCCTTCTCGATAACGTCCCACTTGTTAACAGCGATGACAATGCCCTTTTTCTTGCTTTGGGCCAGGCTGAAGATGCTGAGGTCCTGTGCTTCCAGCCCCGGTGTGGCATCGATCATCAGGATGCTGACATCTGCCTCATCGATTGCCTTGACAGCTCTAATGACAGAGTAATATTCGATATCCTCGTGAACCTTCCGCTTTTTTCGCAGGCCGGCCGTATCGATCAGGTAAAAGTCCTTGTTATAGAGATTGTACCGGGCATGAACGGCATCACGTGTTGTGCCTGCCACCTCCGTCACTAAGTTGCGCTCCTCGCCTATCAATGTGTTGATGAGTGATGATTTCCCTACATTTGGCTGCCCTACTATGGCGATACGGGGGATATCCACCTCTTCGGTGTCCTTGTGTTCCCCCATCCTGTTCACGATCTCATCCAGCAAGTCGCCCGTACCGCTTCCGCTCACGGAGGAAACATTGAACAGTTGGGAGAAGCCAAGGCTGTAAAACTCGGCCGCCTCTGTTTGGCGCTCGAAATTATCAACCTTGTTCACAACCAAGAGTACATTGTGCTCCTTTTTGCGGAGCATATCGGCAATCTGTGAATCGAGGTCGGTAATGCCCGTGGTCACATCAACCATAAAGATGATCAGGTCGGCCTCATCGAGCGCCAACTGCACCTGATCGCGCACGCCTTTTTCAAACACATCCTCCGAATGGGGCACTAAGCCACCTGTATCGACAATATTGAACTGACGCCCTTGCCAGTCCACTTCATCGTACAGACGGTCCCGCGTTACGCCTGACATATCATCGATGATGGCTTTCCGTTGCCCTGTTAAGCGGTTAAAAAATGTTGACTTGCCCACATTGGTGCGCCCTACTATGGCTACTGTAAATCCCATCCTCGCAAATTAAATAGCAAAGATAAGATTTCCTCAGCCATGGATTCTTAAGGCGCATTAACCGTTTGAGCAGAATGTTGGCCTTACTTATAGCCAAAACGTTTCAGATAGGTGGGGTCATCACGCCAATCGGGCCTTATTTTGACTTGAAGCTCGAGGTACACCTGCTTCCCAAGGAACGTCTCGACATCCTCCCTTGCAGCCGTGCCGAGTTTTTTAATGGCCTGACCACCCTTGCCAAGCAAGATCGGTTTTTGGGATTTCTTGTTGACATAAATATTCGCCAAAATACGGATCAGCTCTTCTTCTTCCTGAAATCCTTCAACCATCACTTCTATGGAATACGGCACTTCCTGTTTGTACTGCAGAAGGATCTTCTCCCTGATGATTTCGCTCACAAAATACCGCTCCGGTTGATCGGTGATCTGGTCTTTGGGATAAAAAGCAGGTGATGCGGGCATGTAGGCGATCAACCGCTCGAGCAAAAGTTCCATATTGGTCTGCTGAAGAGCTGAGATGGCGAGCACTTCGTTGACCTGAACAAGCTTTTGCCACCGCTCAGGGATTTTCTCTATTTCTTCGGGTTTCACCAAATCCATTTTGTTGATGACGAGCATGACAGGGATCCCGCTATTACGGACATCGTGCAGCACAGTGGCCATGCCCTCAGGTTTGTCAAACGGATCGGTCAGTAGTAGAAACAGATCGGCATCCTCAAGGGCGCGATTGACAAAGCGCATCATGCCGGATTGCATGCCGTAATGAGGTTTGATAACACCTGGTGTATCGGACAATACCACCTGAAAATTCTCACCGCTAACAATGCCGAAAATGCGGTGGCGAGTGGTTTGCGCTTTGTGGGTAATGATGGACAGCTTCTCACCTACCAGCGCATTCATGAGTGTGGACTTGCCCACATTGGGGCGCCCGATGATCGTGACAAATCCGGCTTGATGGGCCATCAGCGTGAGTAGTTACCGTTCAGCAAGTTGTGCAAAAGTAGGATTTCAGATGGCGGGAGATAGCAAAATAAAAATTAAAATTTTGTTATTTGATGGATTGTAGTTTAGTAGTTCGTGAATTTCGTAACCATCAATTCCTCAAGGACAATAAGCAATTACTGATCACCAACTGACGAGCGCACGGCATACTTGACAAGCGTTTCCAAATCAATGTAATCCAATGTCTTTTCATGCGTGGCCTCGAGGACCACATGAGGCGCTACGCCAGCATCATAGGCCTCTTTCCAGCGGGCAGCACAGAGGCACCATCTATCGCCCGGTCGAAGCCCCTGAAAGCCGAAAGCCGGAACGGGATTAATGAGATCATTGCCCCGGGCGCGGGAAAACTCGAGGAATTCATCCGTAACCACAGCGCAAACGGTATGCG
>PXTV01000094.1 GCA_003022985.1 Bacteroidetes bacterium SW_11_45_7
CTTGTCTTCAATCATGTGAGACAACTTCAGCATATATATAACGCCCACTGTTGCTTGCTGGTGGAACTGCTCACCCGTTTCACCATCAAAGAGGTAGGTCTGGCCAAGCGATGGAAGACCTGCTTTTTGTACTTGCTCTTCGATCTCATCAACAGAAGCACCATCAAAAATGGGTGTTGCATAATGTCTGTTAAGTTTGATACCGGCCCAGCCGAGCACTGTTTCATAGATTTGACCAATATTCATCCTTGATGGAACGCCTAATGGGTTAAGTACAATATCCATGGGGGTTCCGTCTTCAAGGAATGGCATGTCTTCCTGTCGTGCAATCTTAGCTACAATCCCCTTGTTCCCGTGACGGCCGGCCAGCTTATCGCCAACTTTCATCTTGCGTTTCTTGGCGAGGTAAACTTTTGCCAGCTTCAGGACGCCTGACGGGAGCTCATCGCCAATAGTGACATTGAACTTCTCGCGTTTGTACCGCCCGAGTTCATCATTCAGCTTCAGACGATAATTATGGAGTACTTTGCGAACTAAAGTGTTCGTTTCATCATCACTTGACCACCCATTGGGATCAATGTTTTCAAAATCCAGTTCGTTGAGAACCTTTTGTGTGAATTTAGCTCCCTTCGGAATGGTTTCTTCCTTGTAAACAGTCCGGACACCAGCTGATTTTTTCCCTTTCAGGAGTTTTTGCAGCTTGTCGACAAGTGCTTTCCTGTATTCATCTTTATTCTTTTCGTGCTCTTTGTCGAGCTTTTCGATGACCACCTTTTCTTTTGCCTTGCCTTGCTTATCCTTTTTTGCTCGTTCAAAGAGCTTTTTGTCAATCACTACACCATCAGTTGACGGTGGCGCTTTGAGTGAAGCATCTTTCACATCACCCGCTTTGTCACCAAAGATGGCACGCAAGAGCTTTTCTTCAGGGGTTGGATCACTTTCGCCTTTGGGCGTGATCTTGCCTATGATGATATCACCATCATTAATTTCAGCACCCAAACGGATGATGCCGTTCTCATCCAGGTCTTTCGTTGCTTCTTCGCTTACGTTGGGGATATCGGCAGTAAGCTCTTCTTGACCTAATTTTGTGTCACGCACGTCCAGTTCAAATTCCTGCACGTGAACCGATGAAAAAAGGTCCTCACGCACAACCCTGTCGGAGAGGATAATGGCATCTTCAAAGTTGTAACCCTTCCATGGCATAAAGGAGACCATCAAGTTACGTCCTGCTGCGAGCTCCCCGTTTTCCGTAGCAAAGCCTTCGGAAAGGATATCGCCTTGTTGGACTCTTTGGCCTTTTTCTACGTTGGGCTTGAGGTTGATGCTGGTACTTTGGTTGGTCTTTTTATACTTGGTAAGCTTATAGGACTTTTTGTTTTCTTCAAAGCTCACCAGCTCTTCATTATCATCCCTGTCGTAGCGGACAATAATCTCGTTAGCATCAACAAATTCGATAACGCCAGGGCCTTCAGCGGTAATTTGAGCACGTGAATTCAAGTCCGGTGCCTACAATCGGGGCTTCAGGATTCATCAAAGGAACTGCCTGCCGCTGCATGTTTGACCCCATCAATGCGCGGTTGGCATCATCGTTTTCCAGGAATGGAATCAATGAGGCGGATACACCAACAATCTGGTTCGGTGCAACATCCATGTAATCAACTTCATCGGGAGCAAGGATGGGGAAATCGCCTGCTGAGCGCCCTTTAATCCTGTCGTTAAGAAAATGTCCGTCTTCGTCTACTGGGGCGTTGGACTGGGCAATTGTATGTTGATCCTCTTCTTCAGCTGATAAATATTCTATGTTATTGACAAAGTCAACTTTTCCGTTGTTTACCTGCCTGTAGGGCGTCTCAATAAAACCCAACCTGTTAACCTTAGCGTGAACACATAGCGTTGAAATCAGGCCAATGTTGGGTCCTTCCGGTGTCTCAATGGTACAAAGACGGCCGTAGTGGGAATAGTGAACGTCACGGACTTCAAAGCCGGCACGCTCCCTGGAAAGGCCTCCGGGACCAAGTGCCGAAATTCTTCTCTTGTGTGTTATTTCGGAAAGTGGATTCGTCTGATCCATGAATTGGGACAATTGGCTGGTGCCAAAGAAAGAGTTGATCACGGATGAAAGGGTACGTGCATTGATCAAGTCAACAGGTGTAAACACTTCATTGTCCCTTACGTTCATCCTTTCCCTGATGGTACGAGCCATTCTTGACAAGCCAACACCGAACTGTTGATATAGCTGCTCACCAACAGTTTTGACGCGCCTGTTACTCAAATGGTCAATATCATCGATCTCAGCTTTATCATTGCTAAGCTTGACCAGGTATTTAACGATAGAAATCATATCGTCTTTTGTCAATGTCCTGGTATCGATGTCAACTTCTACGCCCAGCTTTTTATTGATCTTGTAACGACCCACATCGCCAAGATCGTAGCGCTTATCGGAAAGGAATAACTTGTCGATGATCCCCCTTGCCGTTTCTTCGTCAGGTGCTTCAGAGCCACGAAGCTGTCGATAGATGTGCTGAACAGCTTCCAATTCGGAATTAGAGCTGTCTTTCTGAAGGGTATTGTAAATGATAGAATAATCCTGTGAAAGGTCTTCTTTCTGAAGAATAACCGTTTCTACACCAGTTTCTTCGATTTTCTTAATAGCTTCTTCATCGAGAACAGTATCGCGTTCAAGAATGACCTCATTGCGTTCAATCGTGACAACTTCACCGGTATCCTCATCAACGAAGTCCTCGTTCCAGCTCTTGAGTACTCTTGCTGCTAACTTCCTGTCTTTGAGCTTATTTCGGTTGGTTTTGTTGACTTTGACTTCATCGGCAAGTTCAAAAAGTGAAAGAATTTTCCTGTCAGAATCATAGCCGATAGCGCGCAAGAGCGTAGTAACCGGGAATTTTTTCTTTCGGTCGATGTAGGCGTACATCACATTATTGATATCCGTGGCAAACTCCATCCATGCTCCCTTAAATGGGATCACACGTGCTGAATAGATCTTAGTGCCATTAGGATGGACACTTTGACCAAAAAATACGCCGGGTGAGCGATGCAATTGAGTAACAACAAGGCGCTCAGCACCATTAATAACAAATGTTCCCTTAGGTGTCATGTAGGGAATATTCCCTAAAAACACATCTTGTTCAATGGTTTCAAAGTCTACGTGTTCCTCATCATTACAGGATAGACGAAGCTTTGCTTTGAGAGGCACGCTGTAGGTTAAGCCTCGCTCCACACATTCATCGATTGTGTAGCGGGGAGGATCGACAAAATAATCCAGAAATTCCAGAACGAAGATGTTCCTCGCGTCTGTAATAGGAAAATTCTCCGTAAATACCTTATAGAGTCCTTCGTCACTTCTTTCTTCGGGAGAAGTTTCTAATTGAAAGAAATTTTGAAATGATTGGATTTGTATGCTTAGAAGATCCGGATACTCAACGTTTTTCGCTATTTTGCCAAAATTATATCGCTGCTGGGGTTGCTGGGTAAGTTCTGTAGTGTTATTGAAGAAAAAGAATATGGACCACATCACAAGACGCCCGGAAATACTGTTAATACTCCCTTGCATCAGACTTGTTGAGGTGCAAACCGAAAATAAATAGCAAGCGACAGGGGTAAAACACCAATGTTCTGGAAATAATTCCCCGTTCTACAAATCCAGCCAAAATTTACTCCTCCGGGCTTGCAATGTAGAAATGCGCCTGCATCAACTGCCTAAAGGGAATGATGCAGACGTAAGTCATCCACCATT
This sequence comes from Bacteroidetes bacterium SW_11_45_7, assembly GCA_003022985.1. Classification (GTDB taxonomy): domain Bacteria; phylum Bacteroidota; class Bacteroidia; order Chitinophagales; family SW-11-45-7; genus SW-11-45-7. Next base: position 3,752 of record PXTV01000094.1, read on the forward strand.
CCCTTAAAGGATGCACCTTAAAAAGGACCTAAAAAGAAACTACTGAATATCTATTTGGGCTCCGCCATCTTCGAGCTTTTCCTTAATAGAGTCGGCTTCTTCTTTAGAAACACCTTCTTTAACTGTTGCCGGTGTTTCGTCAACCATAGCCTTAGCCTCTTTCAAGCCCATACCAGCAACTTCTTTAACAATCTTCACAACACCGAGCTTCGATTCTCCCGGATCGTTGAGGATAACGTTAAATTCCGTTTGTTCAGCTTCCCCACCACCTTCATCGCCACCACCGGCTGGTGCGGCTGCAACTGGTGCGGCTGCGGCTGCTGGTTCTATACCATATTCTTCCTTGAGGATATCAGCAAGTTCGTTAACTTCCTTAACCGACAGATTCACAAGCTGATCTGCGAACTCCTTTAAGTCTGCCATTTTGTTGAAATTTTAAAGGTTAAAAATAAATTCTTTACTCTCCTTGATTCTCGGACCTTTCCGACAATGTCTTTATAATGCCTGACAATTTGTGGCCACTTGACTGTAAAGCACTGATAACATTTTTCGTAGGTGACTGCAACAGTGAAATGATTTCACCGATCAGTTCTTCCTTCGATTTAAGTGCTGATAGCTGTTCGAGGTTCTCATCGCCCACATACACATCGTTCTCAATGCAAGCAGCTTTTATGACAGGTTTATCGTGTTCTTTTCTGAATTCCTTAACCACTTTGGCCGGAAGATTGGATACCTCCGAGAACATCAAAGAAGTAGGGCCCTGCAATACTTTTGATAAGTTGTGAAAGTGTTCATCATCAAAACTGTTGAACGCTTTCTGAACCAATGTATTTTTGGCTACCTGAAAGTGTATACCTTTTTCGTAGCACATACTTCTGAGCTTATTCACTTCCGCAACGGAAAGCTCAGATGAGTCCAGAATGTAAAAGAAGTTATGTTCCCGGAACTTATTCTTAAGCTCCTCAACAGTTTCTTTTTTCTCTTCAAAGGTCATGGCTGCTCTTTTTTCTTATTCTGTGTCTATTACCAATTCGTCAATTTTGATTATAATACTTGCTATGCGGCTATTTCTCTGAAACAACTGTTTTCGGATCAACTTTAACAGAAGGTGACATTGTTGCTGTTAAATACACACTCCGGAAATAGAGCCCTTTTGCACCTGAAGGCTTCATGGATGCAAGCGTTTGGATCATTTCCTTGCCGTTTTCAAAGATTTGTTCACCACTAAAGGAGGCTTTGCCAATGGGCACGTGCATAACCCCGTACTTATCAACACGGAATGAAATTTTTCCTTTTTTCAACTCTGATACAGCCTGACCCATATTTTCTGATACAGTACCCGATTTAGGGTTAGGCATAAGCCCCCGTGGACCTAAAACACGTCCCAGTTTCGCTATCTGGGGCATCACACTTGGTGATGCTACGATCACATCCACGTCTGTCCAACCATTTTCAATTTTTTCGATGTATTCATCAAGCCCAACATAATCAGCACCTGCCTGGGTGGCTTCATCCTGTTTTGCCGGCTCACAAAGTGCAAGGACCGTCCTTTCCTGTCCTGTCCCATGCGGCAAGGAAACAGTCCCGCGTAAAGCCTGATCGGGCTTTTTAGGATCGATGCCCAGCTTGATATGCATCTCCACAGTGGGATCGAAATTCGGCTTTGGAAAATCAACAATGATATTCGATGCATCCCGCAAGGTATATAACTTGTTACGGTCAACCTTGTCTAATGCTTCCTTACGTTTCTTTGCTACTTTCATTCAAATCAGTTTAAAATGTGGACGGTTTTTTTATTACTGGGCTTTGGACTTTTCTTCCTCTTTCCAAGGTGGTTTTCCCCTAACTGTGATCCCCATACTCCTGGCTGTACCTGCTACCATTTTCATGGCTTGGTGGATATGGAAAGCATTGAGGTCGGGCATTTTATCCTCAGCAATGGCTTTTACTTGATCCCAGGTAACCTGACCGATTTTAACACGGTTCGGTTCAGAGGAGCCACCTTTGATTTTTGCAGCTTCCATTAACTGAATAGGAGCAGGTGGCGTCTTGACAATAAAATCGAACGATTTATCTTTATAAACCGTGATTTCAACTGGCAAAACCTTCCCTTGGGAATCCTGTGTTTCTGCGTTGAACTTCTTGCAGAAATCCATAATATTCACACCCTTCGCACCCAATGCAGGGCCAATAGGCGGTGCAGGATTTGCTTGTCCTCCGCGTATCTCTAACTTAATATAATCCGATATCTCTTTAGCCATAGTTATTGTTGTTTTTCAACCTGCATGAAGTTGAGCTCTACAGGTGTTCTGCGACCGAAAATTTTGACAATGACTTTCAACTTTTTCTTATCCTCGTTAACTTCTTCGATGGTTCCGTCAAAATCATTAAAGGGGCCATCGGTTATCTTAACGGTTTCGCCCACTATAAAGGGCTCATTCATCGTCTCATTACTCTCCTCAGCTTGATCCACCTTACCCAAAATCCTGTTAATCTCCGACTGCTTAAGCGGACTTGGCTGACTGCCCCCTAAAAAGTTCATTACGCCATTAATTTCTTTAAGAGCAGAAATGACATCACCTTCCAGCTTATCGCCTTCCACTTCAACCAAAACATAACCCGGGAAAAAATTGCGTTCGTTGACAACCTTCTTCCCTTTCTTAATTTGGTACACTTTCTCTGTTGGAACGAGCACTTGTGAAATGTTGCGCTTTAAGGTATTGTTGTGCTCCATTTCCTTTTCAATGTACTGCTTCATCTTCTTCTCCTTCCCGCTCAAAACGCGAAGCACGTACCAATTATTCTTTCGTTCTGTTGTTTCTTCTGTTGCCATGGCCACCTTTCTCCTTTTAGCCTATAATGGAGTTATAAATAACCTTCAGCACATTACTGGAGGCCTGATCCATTGCAAGAACGACCAAAGCTATGATCAGCGAAGCTATTAACACGACAATGGCACTGTTCTGAAGGTCTTCCGTACTCGGCCATGTCACCTTATAGAGCAATTCATTATAAGTGTCTTCCAAATAGAGTTTTAGTCTGTTCATGGATCAGGTTTTCACAAGCATTAGCACGGGTAGAGGGACTCGAACCCCCAACCAACGGTTTTGGAGACCGTAGCTCTCCCAATTGAGCTATACCCGTTTATGCCACTTTTGTTATTCGATCACTTCTGTGACCTGACCTGCACCTACCGTCTTGCCACCTTCGCGAATAGCAAAGCGCAATCCTTTCTCCATAGCTACAGGATAGATCAATTCAACTTCTAATGTAACGTTATCGCCAGGCATTACCATTTCAACACCTTCCGGAAGATTTACGCTACCTGTCACGTCAGTTGTCCTGAAGTAGAACTGCGGGCGATAATCCTTGAAGAAAGGTGTGTGACGACCACCTTCATCCTTCTTCAGCACGTAAACTTCGCACTTGAATTTGGTGTGCGGAGTAATACTGTCTGGCGCACAAACAACCATGCCCCTCTTGATGTCTTCTTTTTCAATACCGCGAAGCAACAAGCCAACATTATCGCCAGCTTCACCTCGATCAAGAATCTTGCGGAACATTTCGACCCCTGTTACGGTGGACTTCATAGTTTCGTCCTGCATGCCCACAATTTGAACGGGATCATTTGTTTGAATGACACCGCGCTCAACGCGTCCGGTAGCAACTGTTCCGCGCCCTGTAATGGAGAAAATGTCCTCAATGGGAAGCAGGAAGGGCTTATCGATGGCACGGTCAG
>PXTV01000095.1:0-7193 GCA_003022985.1 Bacteroidetes bacterium SW_11_45_7
CACGGGTGACCCTCCTAAAGAGCGTAGTGCAGGATAGATTGCAAGAGAACGAATAAAGGAGGGAATGCTATGCACCTTGCAAAGAGATAAACATCACATTTACATTGGTGCAGACACAATTTTAAGCGATACCACTATACGGGCCACTTCAAATCAAGACTTGAATGATCGTTACCAAAATGGCAATTGATGTTACTCATTTGTTACTCAAACCAAAAACGGGGCTTCCGGAAAAACTTCTGAAAGCCCCGTCAGGTAGGAGTGGGAGCAACTGGATTCGAACCAGTGACCCCCTGCTTGTAAGGCAGGTGCTCTGAACCAACTGAGCTATGCTCCCTTTTCAAAAAACAATCCCACCCAAATCCAAGGTAGTATGAAATTGATGTCATCCCCGAATTTGAACCAGTGATTCTCCCAACTCCTCTGGCGGGATGCTCTGAACCATCCCGATTGCAATCCGGAGAGCTATGCAACCGTGTCGGTTGGCAAATGTACTATTCTCATCTCTTTTCCAAAAGTAATCCGGAGAGGAAACCTGCGCTTTTGTTAAAATTTCATTGTCACGCCAAGACCTGGTAAAAAGACATCCGTTTTCATCTTGCCGCGGAATGTATTGCCATCATAGGGATGATCAGAATATAAGCCACTGACGTCCGAAGAAGGCTCGTAGGAAAATTCCTGTTCTATGCCGTATAGATAAGCAAATGAACCATCTATGGTCAACCAATCAGTAGGCGAAACCGATATGCCCACCGATGCCCCCAACTTATCGTTATCCGGTGTTTCAGGAGTGTACAAATTCCGCTGAATAGGTGTCTGATCGTAACTCAAGCCAGCCCTGATGGTTAGGACGTCACTGACATCGTATTCACCTCCCAATTTGACGATAAAAGTGTTATCATAATGCCTTGGCTCACGTGAATCGGGCGGAAAGGAAGTGGCGTTTCCGGCAGCTTCAAATTCCTCCTTATTCTCAAACTCTATAATGAGCGAGTCATAAGCTCCCCATCCCACATAAGTCACATCCAAACCCATTCTGAAATCGTCTGAAAATTCATAGGAGATTCCCAAAGATGTTTTGGAAGGAAGCGGCAAGCTGCTGGAAAAAGAGTTCATTGTATCAGGGGTGTCAAAATTCTGAACAATTGGTGGCTCAAGATCAGAGAAAAGAGGTTGAAAGTCATTGAAATCGGCATCGCCACCATCAATCTCCATCCGGACTTTTGAGAGATACCTGAGGCCAACTTGAAGTTTATCAGTAATTTGATACATGGCACCTACATTAAAACCGTACCCTATCGTAGAACCCTCTAAAGTAACTGTTCCATCAGGGTTGTCTCCTAAAAAGGTGGTGAGTTATTCCGCCAATACTCAATTTCTCGAAAGGGCGCCAGGAAATTGTTGGCTGTGCATAGATTCCCTCGAGATCAATACTGTGAATAAGATAACGCCCTGACCATTCACTTCCCCAGTCAACAGTATTGCCATAGGGCGTGTAAACGCCCAGGCCAACGGCAAGTTGATCTTTGATCTTGTATGAGCCGTAAAAATGGAACGGTGTGCTGATGGGATTATCGGCCGAAGCATCGCGAAAGGTATCTGAAGTAAATTCATTCTTTAAAAATGAGGTGCTCACACCCAGCGAAATGCTTCCTTTTTGCTCGAGCATGGCCAGTCCCCCGGGATTGTAAAAAATCGTAGCTGCATCCAGACTCAAACCTGTTCCGATATTGCCCATGCCAACATAGCGCTGGCCTTGCATTGGTATACCAAAACTTCCTGCAAAAAGAGTTTGAGGAAAATAGATAAGCATGGCTGCGGCAATCAAAAGGATACTTCTTACCATAGTGAATGATTTTAGTCTTATCAATAGCGATTGGTTGCTCTAATATATCAACATTTCCTCTGGTTTCACAACATTTCAAAGGGAACCTTTAGCAAAAAGTGTTTGAAAGTTGGCTTCACATTTGTCCTTGTCGAAATTGACAAGATGATCAAAAAAGTCAGCCTTTATAATGAGCCAAACATGATTGATGATTTTATTAGGTTTGAAAAGGTGGTTGTACAGCTCCGCTTCGTATTTTGGTGACTATTGATCTTTTACGATTGCCCGGAATAAGGAAATCACTTGCTGAATCGTTAGAGAGATATACTCATGATACGCATTGCAAAATATTTCCTGGCTATAGTGACCTCCTTCTTTGTTCTTGGGTTCCTGGCAGTGGTGTTCATCACTTACTTCTACGATGAGCAAATCGAATCGCTGCTTATTGAAGAAATGAACAAAAGGCTTGAGGCGAAAGTGGAAGTTGATGGAGAAATCGACTTCGGCTTAATACAGCATTTCCCTAAAGCAAGTCTCACTTTTCACGATATCCGGGTTGAAGGTAGCCACGGCACCCGTCCTTTGGGAAAGATGGAAGAGCTCACTTTGCTGCTGGATATAGAAAATCTTCTACGAGGCGATTACCGCATATCCCGTCTACGGCTCAAAAATGGGAAGCTCAACATTTTGAAGAACCGTGCAGGGGAGGGAAATTATATCGTTTGGGAGAGCCGATCAGCGCCTGATAATTCCCGTTCAGACACCAATGACTTTCGCTTTGCCCTCGACAAAGTTCAACTAATACAAGTTGATGTGCTCTACGAGGACCTTGCCACTGGCTTCGCCATTGACACCGATATCGAAAAAGGGGAACTATCCGGCCAATTCAGCAAAGAGCAATTCACCCTCACGTCTGAATTGCATTTCCTTAACGACAGCATGACCATTGCAGGCGTGACCTACTTTCCCGGACAGGATGTCAACCTTAGTCTTTCCCTTAAGGTTGATCAAACGCAGGATGCAACGATATCTACAATTCAAGACGGCAACTTATCCGTTGGCGGTAGTCCTTTTACAGTGGCCGGCACCGTAGCAGCACATGATCATTTTACTGACCTCGACCTCAAAACCAGGGGCGAAAACCTTTCTGTGCAGGATATTCCCCGCCTGCTACCGGAATCGTATTCCCGGTCACTACGCAACTACGATGGAAAGGGGAAGCTGACTATTAATAGCTATATCAAGGGGCGTGTAGATGCCACAACACTACCGAACATTCGTGTCCAATACAACCTGAGAGAAGCTCATTTGACAACAAAACAACTAGCCAACCCCATCAAGAACCTCAATGTCAAGGGGCAATTCAGTATGTACGGCAAGAATAAGGCACCAACCACAGTGCTCAAATTAAGCCGTTGCAGGGCCACTTACAGGGGGCAGCCGTTTTCCCTGACTATGAGGGTAGACGATTTGAGTCAGCCGCATGTAAAGCTTTACGCCAATGGGAAACTCGATCTTGCTGTTCTGCATCCCTTCCTCAAAGACAGGGAGTTAAGTCAACTTAGCGGCACCGTTAAGGTGCAAGACCTCCGATTTGATGGCTCTCTACAAAATATGAGCCGTTCCGTGCAAAACGGCACAACCAAAGGATCAGGGCTTATCATGCTGGATAATGTCAAGGCGAACTATCGTAACCAGCCATTACAGCTACCAAAAGGAAAGCTTGCCTTTGACGGGCGCAATGCAGAAATCCAGGACCTTGCCTTGGCCATTGGACAGAGCCGCTTTAGCATAGGCGGGCAAGTTAACAATGTCATTAACTATTGGAAACATGTAGCGAATAATAAAAGCCCGCCATCCCCTTTACGTTTTGAAGGTGTTGTGAAATCATCCTTTTTCGATGTAGCCGATTTGCTGCAGCTCTTCCCCAAAACAGAACAGACTACGTCAACCAACAATAGCCAAAAGCTGGACCTGCAACGCCTGTTCCACATCCAAGGAGCGTTCACTTTTCTGGTGGAAGAGCTTCGTTATCGGAGATTCAAGGGGTCGGATTTCTTTGGCAACATTGATCTGGAGCCGGGCAAGATCGCATTTCAAAAATTCAATGTTCATACAATGTCAGGCCAGGTTGGCCTCAATGCCAACATCAAATTCCCCAACAAGAATGGGATCACGGCTAAGGCCAACATCAATGCCGAACAATTAGCCATCGATAGCTTGTTCTACCAGAATAACAACTTTGGCCAGCAAACCCTTACCCACAAGAATCTGCAAGGTCAATTAACATCGGATGGGCAATTGATCATGAAATGGTACAATGGGAATTTCCGGATGGATGCCCTGCAAGCTAATGCTTCTGTTAAAATCGAGAATGGCGAGCTTATTCGATTTGAGCCAATGATAGCGCTTGCAGATCACCTCAAAATGGAAGAGCTCGAGCACATCCGGTTCTCAACATTGGAAAATACCGTTCGTATTGACAACAAGACCATTCATATTCCTGAAATGTCTATTGTGTCAAATGCCGCTAATCTCCGTGTAAACGGTACACATACTTTTGCTAACATGGTCGATTACCAATTCAGCATCAACTTGAGTAAAATCATGGCCAATAAGTTTAAGATCGTTAAAGCTCCTGAAGATGGCTATGCGCGCAATGGAAAAGGACAGCTCAATTTGTTTTTAACCATGAAAGGGCCTGTTAGCAATCCCGAGATCAAATACGACAAACAATCCGTTAAGGAAAAGATCGCCAGGGATTTGCAAGACGAGAAGAAAGAGTTACAGCGTGCACTGCGTAATCAATCTTCAGAGGAATACTCTCCGGCAAAAGAAAAACAACAATGGGACGTGGAAGAGGAAATGGAATATATTGAATGGGATGATGAGGAAAAATAACAACTTTCGAATCATGACATTAACAGCAATCGGTCCTTAAAATTGCCTATGAGTTAATACACAGCTCGATTCAAACATTATCCCCCATTAATTTTTCCAAAGTGATGGAATACATTTATCTTGGTGACCGCTGGACCTCTCCTGAATTCTGCCACATCAAATGTGATGCTGTGCGTAGATCGGACGGCAAATGCATTCGCGGAAAGAAAGGGACCATGCTGGTCATGACAGAACAGGGGAAAAAATTAGTTGTCATTGCCCGGCTCCTGAGGCGGCAGGATAAACTTGTGAACAAGAAATGATGGACGGGGCTTAAGAGAAGCTATTTTTGCTAAGAATTCGATGTTCATGCAACGTTTTCAGCTTGCAAGACCTACATACCAAAAAGATAAAACCTATAACAATAAGAGTTCTTCACCTCTCCATTCATCAAATCCCTTGAATTGTATAAAAGTATCAACTGCTATGAGATTCTTTTTGGCGGGGCTACTCCTCCTTCCCCTCATTGCCGGTGATGCCATTACGACCACACAATCTGAGAAGGCTCTTAAAAAAGCTGAAGATTGGTACTGAAAGCCAAATATGTGCCAATGGCTGAGGATGAAAAGCAAGAATTGCTCAAGAAAGGGCGCGATTTCGGTAAGAAAATGACCGAACGTTATCCGGACAATGAAGCAATCAAATTCTGGTACATGGGGAACCTGGGCAGTTATGGGCAAACGCTGGGCGTTGTGAGCGCTGCCAGGCAGGGGATCGGAAACAAAATCAAAGCTATTTGTGAAGAGTTAATGCAGACAGCTCCCGAGTACGATGAAGGCGGCCCCTACCGCGTTTTGGGCGTCTTGCACTTTAAGTTACCCAATATTCCCTTAGTGATAAGCTGGCCGGATGACGGGGTTGGCCTCGATTACCTTGAAAAAGCTGCTGATATTGCGCCCGAAAACCCGGCCAATCTTTACTACTATGCACGTTTGTTGTACGAAGAAGGATACTACGATAAAGCCAAAGAAGTCATGAAAGGTGTTACCCAACGCGAACCGCGTAACAAGCATTTATTAGAAGAACGTACCACGCTGAAAAAAGCCCGTCAACACTATGAGAAGTGGACGAATTAAGAAGAATTGTACTCACCAATCCTTCGCATACCTGCCATTAACACTGTCAATCCTCATGTTCCTCCTTATGACTTAACATTTTGAAAATCTTGCTCAAGGCATAGTTGATGATGAGGATCAAGAGTGTTACAGCAATAGACAGGATGTATTGCTCAAGAGCCACTGCTATTCCTATACCGGCTGAAAATAAAACAGAGGCAGCTGTAGTCAGGTAAAGCACCTTATCGTCTCTTCGGACTTGAAGGATTGTGCCGGCCCCAATAAAACTGATCCCTACGATAATGGCCTCGATGATACGAATCGGATCGGTTTGAATGATTTTTGATATACCGAGCTCATTGAAATGGATAACAAGCACTTCTCCAAGCGATAGTAACAATGCTGCTGCTCCCCCTACGATCATATGAGTGCGGAAACCGGCCGGCTTCTTTTTGAGTTCGCGTTCCAAACCCACCATTCCCGAAAGGATCGAGGCAATCACAATATTCAGGGCAATTTGTAGTTGGAGCAGTAGATCCAAGAGGTTGAGATTTTATTACAGCCAAATTAAGGAAAACCGGAGAAAGGTGCAAATCAAGAAGGGAAATGGATAGCTACTTAATGCGGCTATGAAAAGCATCAAAATTCACTGATAGTTAATGAAGCGAGCTCCCATGACCAAATGTTGTTGAAAGCTTCGTGGCAATTGAGTATTCTCCTTCTCACTTAGCAGTCCACCTCCTCCTTCCTTTCCTTCTTAGGGGAAATGACGTAATTTTGATGGATGATGAACATGGACAACTTTCGCAATTTCTGCATCATTGCACATATCGATCATGGCAAGAGCACGTTAGCTGACCGCCTGCTCGATCATACACACACCGTAACGAAACGAGAAGCTCAAGAGCAAGTCCTCGACAGCATGGACCTGGAGCGCGAGCGCGGCATTACCATTAAGAGCCACGCCATTCAAATGATCTATCCCAAAGACGACCGGGAGTACATCCTGAACCTTATTGACACACCGGGCCACGTGGACTTCAGCTATGAAGTGTCCCGCGCCATTGCTGCTTGTGAAGGTGCCTTACTGCTGGTAGATGCTGTACAGGGCATTCAGGCGCAAACGATCTCCAATCTTTACATGGCCCTGGATTACGATCTGGAGATCATACCGGTAATCAACAAGATCGACATGGAAGGAGCCATGATCGAAGAGATCGAGGGCCACCTCATGGAACTTATCGGCTGTGGCAGGGAAGACATTCTCAAAGTAAGCGCCAAAGAAGGAAAAGGTATTCCCAACCTGATCGAGGCCATCGTGGAGCGCGTTGAGCCACCGGTAGGTGATCCCGGTCAGAATCTGGCTTGAGATG
>PXTV01000095.1:7210-8009 GCA_003022985.1 Bacteroidetes bacterium SW_11_45_7
CGCATCTTCAATGGCACCATTAGCAAGAATGAGTCCATTAAGCTCTACCACATGGACAATGAATACAATGCTGAAGAAATCGGCATTTTGCGCCTTAAGCAAATTGAGCAGAATCAATTAAGTGCGGGAAATGTGGGCTATGTGATCACCGGTATTAAAGATTCGCGCGAAATCAAGGTGGGTGATACCATAACATCCATGAACAATCCCACCAATGAGCCGGTGCAGGGATTTGAGGATGTAAAGCCGATGGTCTATTCGGGCATATACCCTGTTGATACCGATGAGTACGAAGAATTGCGCGAATCGCTTGAAAAGGTAGAAGAGCCATTGATTTCGGCCCAGATCATCACAAAGCCGGATTTTATCGGGCCCATTATGGAGCTGTGCATCGAAAAACGGGGAGTTGTCAAAAACCAGCTTTATCTCAGTTCAACGCGTGTAGAACTCACTTTTGATTTACCGCTGGCTGAAATCGTCTTCGATTTCTACGACAGGCTGAAATCCATTTCGCGAGGCTATGCTTCGTTCGACTACCAAACAAAGGGCTTCCAGGAAGTGCCCATTGTTAAACTGGAGATACGCCTTAATGGGGAATCCGTAGACGCCCTGTCAGTGCTTGTCCACAGCGATAAAGCTTACGAGTTGGGCAAGCGCATTTGCGAGCGTCTTAAAGACTTGCTGCCCCAGCAGCAGTTCATGATCGCCATTCAGGCAGCCATAGGCTCCAAAGTGATAGCCCGTGAAACAATTAAGGCCCTGCGCAAAGACGTAACAGCCAAGTGCTACGGTGGTGACG
>PXTV01000096.1 GCA_003022985.1 Bacteroidetes bacterium SW_11_45_7
CAGCGGGGCCGGTTTGTATGAACAGGGAGCTGAACATCACAACACTTGCAGCAAAGAAGAACCAATAGGAGAGCATGTTCATCATGGGCGAGGCCATGTCTCGCGCACCGATTTGCAGCGGAATCAAGAAGTTAGCAAAGGTACCGCTAAGGCCCGCTGTTAATACAAAGAACACGAGAATCGTGCCGTGCATGGTAACAAGCGCATAATAGAAGTTAGGGCTAATCTGCCCCCCTTCAGCCCAGCGGCCAAGTATGTACTCCAGAAATGGGAATGTTTCTTCCGGCCAGCCCAGCTGAAGCCGGAAAAAAACGGAAAAAAGACCGCCTATAAATGCCCAGATGATGCCGGTAATCAAGAACTGTTTAGCTATCATCTTATGGTCCATCGAGAAGATATACTTCCTTACAAAGGATTCTTCTTCATGATGGTCGTGTTCTTCATGTTCATGAACCTCTTCTTCTGTCCCCGGTTGCAGAAGCTCGTCTTCTCTATGTTTCGTTTCACTCATGGCAGAATCGTTTTAATCAAATTTCAGTCGACTCGGATTCTTCCTCCTTTCCGCCTTTACCGGATGATAGCGCCTGTTCCTGCCCGGATGATTCAGCTTCCTCATTTGCACCGATCACCTCGTAATAAGGTTGTTGCTCTTGTTTCCACTTGTTGAACTCTTCACGGGTATGGACAACAACTTCCATTCTCATGTTGTAGTGACCCTGGCCGCATAGTTCAGCACATGCTAATTCGTAAGTGAAACCCTCGTTGCCCGTCATTTTGCGCATTTCCTCTGTTGTCTTGGTGGGCTTCATCCAAAAGCGGGTTGGTGTGCCGGGTACACAATCCATCTTTACACGGAAATGCGGCAAAAAGAAACTGTGCAGAACATCTTTGGCCCGCAATTTGAAAAGCACCGGCTGGTCCTTAATCAAATGGATTTTGTTGGGCAAAATATCATCACGGGTCGCTTCGTCATCCCAATCCATTCCTAATTTATTGGTACCATCGATCAATTCGAATTTGGTATCACCCAGTTCGCCATCCTGCCCGCAGGAGCCGGCCCTGTAATTTTCATCCAATAATTAATTCCCATTACTACAAGGATAGTAAGGACAATGGCGGGGACAACAGTCCAAACAACTTCAAGCTTGTTGTTTTGGGGGTAGTAATACGCAGATCGATCTCTTCGATAACGGTACTTATATGCGAACCAGAACAGCAAAATGTGGGTAACAAGAAAGACAATCCCCGTAAAGAAAAGCGTTACCATGATCATGTTATCGATCCATATACCATGCATGGAAGCCGCTTCTGGCAGGAATTTGTCTTTATAAGAAATAACGGACCACACAATACCAATTAAACCCAGTATGCCCATTACAAGAACGGCTACTGCATTGAAAGTATTTGTACTGCTGCTAAATTCATCCTCGTTTTTTAATACGTTGACAAGCTCTCTTGTCCGAGCAATTTGGAATATGATCAGTGCAATTAAAACTAATGCGAGTACCCCGAAAAATATAGCCATCAGTCACAATTTTAAGTGTGGTGTTGCAAACTCTCCTTAAAGAACGGGTTGTTGGTTGCAAGAAGTGGCACTTTGGTAAGCGCGTTAAGAGTGGTAAAAGCAAATGCACCGAAAAAGCCCACAGCTACCAAAATTTCCGTCAATCCAATTCCTGCAGCTTCACCAACAGCCCCGGGCATAATCATCAAGTAATAATCCAACCAATGACCAAACAGAAGAATAAAAGAAACAACGATCAACAAGTTCATTCTTCGTTTAGCTTTCCTCGTCATTAAAACCAAAAAGGGGACCATAAAGTTTACAACAAAATTGAACCAAAACAGGAAACTGAAGTTGGCAAAACGCTCTTTGTAGTAAACTGTCTCCTCAGGAATATTGCCATACCAGATCAGCATATACTGGGAAAACCAGAGATAAGCCCAGAACACACTGAATGCGAACATAAATTTACCGAGATCGTGTATATGACTATCATTGGCAGGTTGCAGATACCCACTCTTCTTCAGATAGATCACAATGAGAATAAGAAAGGCTATGCCACCAACAAAATAGCTGGAGAAATTGTACCACCCAAAAAGTGTACTGTACCAATGGGTATCAATGGACATGATGAGATCCCAGCTAATCGTGGATTCTGTTACAGCAAACACGATGAGAAAAAGGGCGGAATAGACTTTGGATTTTTTGTATTGGTTAAGGCCTTCTCCCTCGTCACTTTCTTGAAGGGACAACTTCCTGATCATCCATGACAAGCCGATCCACAATAAGAAATAGGCAACTATCCGCCCTATGAAGAACACCGGCTGGAAATAAGGCATCTTACCGGCTATGATGGGATCGTGTTTTGCTACGCCCGGATGTGACCAATGATAAATGCCGTGCCAATGGAAAAATGCTCCAGCTGTTATAACGAGCATAATGACACCTGCTATTGGCAGAAATGCGCCCATGGATTCTGTCACACGTTTAAAAATTGTATACCAACCACCAAAGCCGATTGTATGAACTGCCACAAAGAATATCCCGATCAGCGAGATCCCCATGAAGTAATAATTATTCAACAACAGGTTGGCCCATATCCGATCGGGCGTGTCGTAATGGAAAAGAATCCCGATCAAAAGACCAAGGAGCCCTGCTCCCATCAACCCATAGCAGATCTTTTTCGCTCTATCTGAAAACTGAAACTGTTCCTGCATGAATAATGTGTTGATGTATTAAATTATTGGTAATGCTTTCCTGTTATCAGTCAAACCCTATTTTTGTGATAATTGTTTATTGCTGATTGCCACAATTTTATTCCTGATTTGTTGTATCAGTTGAAGCCTGAGCCTTAGCACTTGCTGTGTCGGTTTCTTCAGCAAATTGCCCCACCTTGACCAGTTTTTGAATATATAATATCACCTGCCATCGCTGTTTGTAAGAAAGCTTTTCAGCATATGAACCCATCAAATTCCGCCCGTAGGTGATGGAGTGGAACATATTTCCTTCAGTAATTTTAGGCAGACGTTGTTCATAGCTCGGTACAGCTGGATAATTACCATTCTTAACGATGGAGCCCTGTCCTTTGCCTTTAGGGCCGTGACAAACACCACAGTAAATACTGTACAGCTTTCCTCCTTGATTTAAGGCGTGATCAGTTACTTTTAATGGATTAGTAAGGTGTTGCCCTGCACTGTCATAACCTTCCCGGGTGTCCTCATATTTATAAGGAGTATACCCCCTGGGAATGGTGTTTTCAACCGGCTTGCGAGCCGTTTTGCCATCCCCGAAGTTCGGGTTGGTGGTATAGGTTTCGTAGGCCCGGGAATACATCATATCAGGGAAATACACATGACCCGGATCATTACCGCCAGCTTCACATCCCACCATAGCCAAACTAACCATGACTAAGAAAATGCCTCTTATTTGAAAACCTGATTGCAATATCATCAACTTGGGTTTCTTTAAGGTTTACTATTTGGGTTTTGTAGTTGCCGGGCTCCTCTGTGTTGAACGATGAGCCTTAGCCATTGACACACCTATCAATCCTCATCCAAAGCATCGCCTTCTTCTTCAAAATCTTTTTCCCTAACTTCAACAGCACCCGTCTCTTTAAGCGTTAGTGTCATATGATCCTTTTCCTGTTCGGTCATGTCGTCAGTTAACTCAAATGTGATAGCAAAGTGATCATCTGTTATACGCCTGTCGAAAATGCGTTTGCGCGCCCCGGGGAAAAGATTGTTTCGTTTTAAAAATGCAAGCGTCATGGCCACTGCCGCAAACAATACGGTCACCTCAAAGGTGATAGGTATGAAAGCCGGCACAGCCGCTTCGGGCTTGCCGCCCACCGTGTAGGGGTAATTGATGGCTGCTGTCCAGTTCATGAATACCAGAGCCAAAACAGTGCCCGTTGCCCCTGCAATGAATGCAACAGTATGAAGGCGCGACCCCCTGAGCTCCAAAGCCTCATCAAGGCCATGTACAGGAAATGGCGTAAACACATTGTCTATAGCAATGCCTTGAGCTTTAATCTCTTTGACTGCATTTAGCAGCACCTCATCATCTTTGTAGAGACCTATCAGGTATCGTTCCATTATATCCCCTGACTTTTTCTTTTAATGTTCTTCATGTGCAACGGTTTCAGGCAAAGTATGATCGTGCTTTGCTTTCTCCTTCGCACTGGATGACTTAAAGATCGACTTCACCTCAGCCATAGCAATGACGGGGAACGTGCGGGCAAACAAGAGGAAAAGGGTAAAGAAGAGCCCTAACGTGCCGAGGAAAATACCAACCTCTACGTATGTGGGGGAATAATAGGCCCAGCTTGAAGGCAAAAAATCTCTGTGAAGTGAAGTGACAATAATCACAAACCGCTCGAACCACATGCCGATGTTGATGATAATCGACATCACAAAGGTGAAAGCAATGCTGCGTCTCAGCTTTTTAATCCAGAAAAGTTGGGGCGATATCACGTTACACGTCATCATAATCCAGTACGCCCACCAATAAGGGCCAAGCGCTCTGTTGTAAAATGCGTATTGCTCGTAGCTATAGCCGGAGTACCATGCTGTAAATAGCTCTGTGAGGTAAGCTATGCCCACAATGGAGCCAGTGAGGATAATAATCTTGTTCATGGACTCGATGTGATTCAGTGTGATGTATTCTTCAATGCCGAGAGCTTTCCGTGTAATGATCATCAGCGTGAGCACCATGGCAAAACCTGAGAAAATGGCTCCTGCCACAAAGTAAGGGGGAAAAATGGTGGTGTGCCAACCGGGAATGACCGATGTAGCAAAGTCGAAGCTCACCACAGAGTGAACCGATAAGACGAGGGGCGTGGCAAGACCGGCCAAAACGAGTGCCAAATGCTCAAAACGCTGCCATTCCTTAGCAGAACCGCGCCAGCCGAAACTCAATGCATTGTAAATGCCTCTGCGCAACTTGGATTTG
>PXTV01000097.1:0-3959 GCA_003022985.1 Bacteroidetes bacterium SW_11_45_7
TGGGAAAGTGGTGGTCATTGAAGAGATCGAGGAAACCGAATATTTCAACGATAAGCGCAAACAGGTGTCGATTTTTATGTCGCCTACAAATGTGCATGTCAACCGGTATCCCATAAGCGGTACCATTAAGTATATGCGGTATCACCCGGGGAAGTACCTCGTGGCCTGGCATCCTAAATCCTCCACAAAGAACGAGCGCAATACCGTGGTGATTGAAGATGAAGGGGGCGAGGTGCTCGTCCGCCAGATTGCCGGAGCGGTAGCCAGGCGCATCGTTCATTACCAGGATGTGGGTGATGAAGTGGTGCAGGGTAAAGAGCTCGGCTTCATCAAGTTTGGCTCTCGTGTGGATGTTGTCCTGCCACTCGATGCCAATATCGAAATCGAACTGAATCAAAAGGTAAAAGGGGGCGAGACGGTTCTTGCTACGCTTGAATCGTAAATCCTGTTCACAAACTGATTCATTGCCCGGCACAATTTTTCATTGCCAATTCCCTACAGCATTTCCTTGATCTCGCTCAGGCAGTTGATCTCGTACGTCACCATCTTATTGTGCTCAATGCCTTCAGGGTTCAAGAAGACCTGGTCGATGAACGCATTGCGGGCTCCTTTTATGTCAACCTCCGGGTTATCGCCAATCATGATGCAGCTGTCGCTTGATGCATTGGCCCTGCTTAAGAAATGAGTGAAGATGGCTCGGTCGGGCTTTGTGGAACCGCTATCTTCCGATGTGGTGATCACGTCAAAATAGTCGATCAGCCCGGAAGAAGTCAGCTTTGTCATCTGCGTTTCGTGGAAGCCATTTGTAATAATGTGGAGGCGGTACCCATGATCGTGCAAATAAGCCAGCGTGCTTTTCGCATGAGGCATCAGGTTTGTCTTGGTCGGACAGCGGCTGATGTAGTTATCGGAGAGGGTTAAGGCCAGTTCGTTGTTGTAGATGCCAAACCTGCTTAACAAATCGTGAAAGCGATGATTGCGAATGATGTGCTTATCGACCTTGCCGTTCCTGTGCAGCTCCCAATAGTGGCGATTGACCTTTTTGTATTCCCGGATGAATTGCTGGGATGAAGGAACGCCATTTTGAAGGAGCTCGAATTCCTGATATAACTCTTCCAGCGTTTGCAGGGAGTTCGTATGGAAATCCCAAAGCGTATGATCGAGATCGAAAAGGATGTGTTTGTAAGTTTTCATGGTTATTTGATAAAAGAACAAAAACGATCAGCAAAAGATTACTTGTTGATCTTACATCTACCATCTCTACATCTATTCTCTTTCCCGGCTATTCTTTTTCCTGGCACAATTCAACAAGCACCCCATTCGTGCTTTTAGGGTGGAGGAAGCAGACGAGTTTGTTATCCGCTCCTTCCTTGGGGGTATCGTTGAGAAGCTGGAACCCCTCATTTTTCAGACGGTTCATTTCTTCATCGATGTCGTCCACTTCAAAAGCAACGTGGTGAATGCCTTCACCCTTTTTGTTGATGTATTTTGAAACAGCACTCTCCTCATCGGACCCTTCCAGCAATTCAACCTTCGTGTCGCCTACTTTGAAGAAGGACGTGCTCACTTGTTCAGACGTTACGTCTTCCACTTTGTAATGCTCTCGACCCAGTAGTTTGCGATAGAGCTCATTGGCATTGTTCAGATCCTGCACAGCAATGCCAAGGTGTTCAACGTTTTTGATCATGATAACTCATTCTGTCTGCTCACAAAGATACCCTATTCGAAGGTGTTGTACCCGCCCGGAAAATTGTTTACTTTCGATGTGACCATCAGACCTTATAAATTTTCCGTTGTAAAGTGGAATGAAATGATCAGTGGTGCTGAACGGTAAGAAATAATCAACTGTTGAACAAGCAAAATCGATTATACTATGCTCTACGTCTCCGATAAAGCCAAGCAACATATCGATCATATCAAGGAGCGCGAACAGTACGGTAATGATTACTTTGTCAGGGTAAGCGTTGTAAGTGGCGGTTGCTCCGGCTTCTCCTACGATCTCCGGTTCGATAACCAGCCAAAGGATGATGACCAGGTATTTGAGAACAACGGGGTGAAGGTTGTAACTGACCTGAAGAGTTTCATCTACATCTGCAATACAACACTCGATTTTTCAGATGGACTGAACGGCAAAGGGTTCTACTTCTACAACCCCAATGCTGCAAGAACGTGTGCGTGTGGCGAGAGCTTTGCTGTGTAGTGCCATTTCACTGATGCGGTCTTAGCAAAAACAAGATCATTTGCAGGCAAAAAGTGGTTTAAAATAACACCGCTACGGGTTCCAATGGTTGTGGGTACAAAAATGCGGTTAAAGTCGCTATCGTTAATTGATTGTTATCCGTTGGCTGAAGCCAACGGCAATGAATATTGAACAACTTTCCAAAAGTTTTCCGCTTTATGAATTCCACATGTACCGCCCTCTTTTCCGGTAACTTTTGGAAAGTTGCCAGCCAAGGGTTCAAAAGCTTCTATAACAGTGGCTTTAGCCACATTGTTGGCAGGAACCTCTAGCAGTTTTATTCTAAAGTGGTTTTCTCAATTTCTCCGATCACTTTTTAGCAAGTTCGTCATGTTACGTTGTCAGGATCAACCTGTAAGTCCTGCCCTCACTTCTCACAACACCCAACAGATCACTTTTGTCGGCCACTTAAGATTGAATCTCCTCTTCCTTACCTGTGTTGCAAACTTCATCGACAATTGACGTTGCAATACCGGTTTCTTGCAGATGATTACAACCCGTCTTAAACGATTTTACTGTTCATTTGTCGGAAATGTATTCTAAAATTTGTTTAAAGGAATTTTCTATGGTACGAAAGGTGCTTACAACTTTTCTTGTTTTGCTATCTTCAATTTTAGTAGTCGCTCAGGATGACCTGACAGTCAGTGGCATGGTGGTGAATGAGAATCAAAAGCCCATCGCCTATGCCACCTTTACCTTGTACAGCTTGCCGGATTCGAGCATGGCTGATGGTATATCAACCGACAGTACGGGGCGGTTTGAATTAGAGGTAGAAAAGGGGAAATACTATGGTCAGGTTTCTTTTCTTTCCTACCAGGATAAAACCATTGCCAACATTGCAGTCAATAAGAGCGAGGTTGATCTTGGCACGATCCAGCTTCAGCCAAAAGCCGAAAACATCGATGAAGTTGTTGTTGAGGAAGAAGAAAGCCAGACAGAGCTCAAGCTGGATAAAAAAGTCTTCAATGTAGGCAAGGATTTGAGCACGAGTGGCGGCAACGCCTCGGATGTCCTCGATCGGGTTCCATCCGTGAATGTAGATGTGGAAGGCAACATTAGCTTGCGGGGAAGTGGCAATGTACGCATCCTGATCAATGGCAAGCCCTCCGGCCTCGTGGCGAGCGGTGATCCGCAATCCCTGAGACGGCTCCAGTCGAATCTGATCAAACGCGTAGAGGTCATCACCAATCCATCCGCTAAATATAGTGCTGAAGGAGAGGTTGGCATTATCAATATCATCCTCAAAGAACAGGACAAAGGAGGGCTGAACGGTTCTTTTGACGTGAACACAGCTTATCCACACGATCATGGAGCCGCGGCAAATCTTAACTACCGGAAGGACCGGATCAATTTCTTTATTAGCGAAGGTGTTAATTGGGAGCGTAACCCTGGCGGAGGCGAAACACTACAGGAATATTCCTATCCCGATACATCCTATTCCTACAAGCGAGACATCGATCAAACGCGGGGCGGGCTTTCCAACAATCTCCGCCTGGGAGTTGATATGTACGTCACCCCAACCGATATCATCACATTATCGGGCCTCTATCAATATTCACGCGATATTGCGGAGTCCACGATCACCTACGAGGACTACAACGACAATGATGAAAAGGTGCAAACAGTTACACGCAAGCAGGATGAAGTGGCAAAAGGCCACGAAGCAGAGTTCGACTTGTCGTACGAAAAGAAGTTCGCTACGGAAGATCGGGAACTAACG
>PXTV01000097.1:3974-5913 GCA_003022985.1 Bacteroidetes bacterium SW_11_45_7
CAGCCTGGAAGATGAAATCGAGGAAGCCGATTATACACAGAACAACAACACCATTGGCAATGGCATTAACCGGGAGGAACGTTCCAGCAATGTGGAATACGAAGAGACCTGGCTCTTTCAAACCGATTACGTGCATCCCTTCAGTGAAGAGGGTAAATTAAAAACCGGTATGAAAGCCAACCTCCGCGATTTTGAAAATGATTATACAGTGGAAGTGCAGCAAAATGGCGATGAATGGGAAACGCTTCCACGCTACAATAACGAGTTCATCTACGTGGAAAACATCTATGGCGGCTATATCACGGCAAAGGAAAAATGGGGTAATTTCTCGGCCAAAGGGGGCTTGCGTTCTGAATATGCCAATATCCGCACCGAGTTAACAGAAACGAACGAGACCAATCCCCGTGATTACGTTGATTTCTTCCCCAGCGCATTTTTATCGTACAAAATCAAAAAGCGCAACACTCTTCAGGTTAGCTACAGCAGGCGCATCAGCCGGCCGGATTTCTGGGATCTCGTGCCCTTCTTCCAATATGCCGATTCCCGCAATTACCGTTCCGGCAATCCCAACCTGGAGCCCGAGTACACGCATTCCTTTGAACTCGGCTATCAGCGTGTGCTGGATAATGGCAATATCATGGCCAATGCTTACTACCGTTATCGCACCAATGTGTTCGAGGACATAACCTTTGTGGAGGACAGCACGGGCTTAACCCGGAGCAAACCCGTCAATCTGGCTACTGAGGATGTGTACGGAATAGAGCTATCCGGCACTTACAACTTTGCCGACTGGTGGCGTGCCAACGGCAGCATTAACGGCTATAGATCGATTACTGAGGGGAGTTATCGGGGGGAAGATTTGTTTAGTGATACCTACACCTGGCAAGCTAAACTCAGCACCAAATTCACGATTGCCCAATTGGTGGATGTGCAAGGGTCACTGGATTACAGGGCACCGCGCAAGACAACGCAAGGCAGACGTAAATTTTCGTACGCTGTGGATTTGGCTGCCAGCGTCCAAGTGTTACAGGATCGCGGGAAAATCACGTTAAGTGTGGAGGATATTTTTGATACCCGCAGACGAAGATGGGTTACAGAGGGTGACAATTTCCGCACTGAAGGCCACTTCCAATGGCATACATCTCAGCAAATGCGCCTCAGCTTTAACTATCGCCTTAAAAGCAATCAAAAAGATCCCGAGGAGCGGTTGATGGAAGACCAGTAAGCTATAATCTTGCTCAAGGTTATGTTTTGGGTTCTTCTCAAATTCGGTTGTCTAAAAGTTTGCTAATAGGGTTATTATGCAAAGCCATAATTTTTAAGGAAAAATAATATTTGTCATGGAATCCAAAAGCCTTTCTTTTCAAGAACCAAAAAAACTTGCCAGCAAAAACCTTCAATTTCACTTCCTTAAAGCAAGTGGCAATTAGGCCATTGCTCTTTTGAGCTCGTGAATGCTTTCGCTGATGTCGTGAATCTCAGCATCAGGTTGATGCCGCTCAAGGATGCTCGAGCCAATAGCTGACCGGTAACCGCCCGCACAATGAACAGCGATGGGTTTGTCCGTGGGCACCTCGTTCCATTTTTCCCGCAGCTCGTTCAGTGGAATATTGATGCTGTTGCTGAACACGGGCTCTTCTTCAACCTCGCTTTCATTGCGGACGTCCACAATTGTGAATGCCTCAGGTTGTTGATGGATCTTATCCGGATTGGCCTTGTCGGATTGGACTGACAATCGGGCCGGGGCTGATAACGCCCCCTTGATCAATTGTTCATAGCCGATCTTGGCAGCTTTGTAAATCAATTGCTCGAGATCAGCCTGATGGCCCGCCACCAGATAAAAGCTTTCCCGGGGACTAATTAAAGAACCCAGCCATGTCTCGAACTTGTTGCCATCAGGAATGTTGATCGCGTTCGGCAAGTGCCCTTGTTTGAATTC
>PXTV01000098.1:0-6615 GCA_003022985.1 Bacteroidetes bacterium SW_11_45_7
AAGCAAGTAAGCAACTGCGCCCATACCCAATACCAGGGTTACTCTTTGTTGACGGATAAGATCTTCACTGATAACATGACGCAATAGCTTCATGGCAATTAGGAAATAGGTAAAGAAGGTAAGGATGATGACGATTAGACCAATCACACTGTAGAGGGATAAGCTGAAGATGTTGTTGAGATTGAAGGAAATAGTCGAATCCATTATCAGGTGCCTGACGATTTCGTATAGACCTGTGGGCAGCGCTAACAAGGCCAGAAGAATAAGTGCTATTTTCACTTGAGCAACATAGGAGGGTATCTTTTGACCGGTGGAAGGTAATTGGATGTAGCTCACAAAAAAGCCTGCCAACCATAGAACCAGCATGGCATTCATGAACAAGTCGCCAAGGGAGCGGTTCAGTGGTGATGTGGCGTATACCTGGGGATGAAAAAGCTCCAGTTTAGCCCATTCAGCAGGTATTTGGTACTGTAGCATCAAATAGCGGACACAACATACGATGCCAGCTAAAATTGTGAAGCTCAAGAATTGGCTTGCAGCATTTGGTTGTCTTGTAAAAGGAATGGTAATGAAATGCAGGCCGCCAAAAAAGAAGAGGAGCATGAGGAATTCAAGGATGAGCCGGGTTCTATTGGATTGATCAGCGAGTTGATTCTTGTTTAGCGACAAGGCGAAAAGTGGCGTATCATCCTTGGTACTAACTTGAACAGGACCTTGATCAATTCTTGTGTTCAGCGATATATAAGAAGGAATAGAGGTATTGAGCGCAAAACCATTCCGAAGGTATTCGTTGGTTACCTCGTAATCGTAGTAAATGGGTATAAGTGCAAATGCTTGTACAAGCCCTCTATTGGCAATGTAAATTCTTTTCCTGATCAGCTCGAAATAACCGCTTTTTAACTTGATCAGATTGCTTGCCTGTCTAAAGTAAGAAGCCGGATAATACAGATTGACTTTGTTGTCATTCCAGAAAATGAGTTGATCTTTCTGATTGTAGAGGAGAATTGTATAAGGTTTTGTCGATACTTGCTGAATGTCTTTTTCCTGACTTTTTCCGCTTGCAAGCTTTAAGAGCAGAGACGTGTCTTGCAGGAAGCGATCAACTTGGGTCTCGTATTCATGAAGTCTTCCCTCAACTTTCTCAGCGCTCTTACGCATGATTTGATGGGAATCGCGAAAGGAGATGTCCTGCACGGTAAGAAAAAAGCTGACACCTGCCAGGAGAAGCAAACTGATGCCAGCTGCCAGCGATTTCGTGGTATTCGGTTCCTGAGCTTGATCTTTAGCGTGTGTCATCTGGGTGCCCGAAAGGAAACGATGCAGGCAAGTTGAAATTTTAACTGTAGGAGGTTGATTATCAATAGTATGCTTGAGGCTCAGCCCTTAATGGATTAATCCCGGGTTTTTGCTTCATGCCAAAGCTGGTCCATCTCGTTGAGTGACATGCTTTTTAAATCCCTGTTGTTCTCCCTGGCTTGCTTTTCAATATACCGAAATCGCTCAATAAACTTTTTATTTGTTCTTTCCAAAGCAGTCTCAGGGTCTACATTGAGAAAACGAGCGTAATTCACCATAGCAAACATCAAGTCACCGAATTCATCTTCCAGCTTCTCCTGGCTAAATGCCTCTTTCTGCTGCGTTTCAGTTGAAGCTTTTAATTCTTGCATTTCTTCTTCAACCTTAGCCCAAACCTGATCGAGCTCTTCCCATTCAAACCCAACCTGCTTTGCCTTGTCTTGGATGCGGTATGCCTTGATCAAGGCGGGAAGCGATACCGGCACACCGCTCAATACGGAATCCTTGCCCTCTTTCATCTTGAGCTGTTCCCAGTTTTGCGCCACCTCTTCATCTGAGTTGACGTCAACATTGCCGTAGATGTGGGGGTGGCGTTCCACGAGCTTATCGCAAACTGAATTGGCTACATCAGCAATCGTAAAGGCCTTTTCCTCCTCACCAATCCGGGCGTAAAAGACAATGTGCATCAACAGATCGCCCAATTCTTCCTTGAGCTGATCGTAATCGTTATCAACAATGGCGTCCGCCAACTCGTAGGTCTCTTCAATAGTCAGCTTCCGTAACGATTCCTTGGTTTGCTTGCGGTCCCACGGACACTGCTCCCGCAGGTCGTTGAGAATGCCCAATAGCCGGTCAAATGCTTCGAGTTTCTTATTCATGGCAGGTTATTTCTTCAGTTGCCTTAAATGAATGAAAGGTTTAGTTAAAATGAACTCTATAATGCGTTAGCACCAAAATTACAGTTCTCGCATATGAATAACTGTGCTGCTTTGGTGAGTTCCTGCATTGTGCATACTACGAGGTCACGAATGAAACAGAACAGTTCATAACCGGTTACCTTCACATTTGATAAACGGGCTATGTTGAATCGAGACAGTAATGGATCAGAAATTTAATCTATGACAATGAGGACAGTTTACAGGATGGACAAAGCTGGTTCCATGAATCGCTTACAGCAAGTCGATGAGGAACGGTCTTCACCGGGTAAGGATCAGGTTGAGGTGGAAGTAAAAGCCATTGGCCTCAATTTTGCTGACATCTTTGCTATTCAGGGCTTGTACAGTGCCACACCTACCGGAAGTTTTATCCCGGGGCTGGAATTTGCGGGCAAGGTGGTTGCAAAAGTGGGACAGGTTGACAGGGTGGAAGTAGGCCAGGATGTGATGGGCGTTACCCGCTTTGGCGGCTATGTGTCGCATTTAACCATCGATGCGCACTATGTAACGCCTTTACCTGCAGGATGGTCCTATCAGGAAGGAGCTGGCTTTCCGGTTCAGGTACTTAATGCCTAGTACGCTCTTGTTCCGTTGGGCAACCTCCGGCAAGGGAATACAGTGCTGATCCATAGTGGGGCCGGTGGGGTAGGTATACAAGCCAACCGCATTGCCAAACGGTTCAACGCCTTTACAATTGGTACTGTAAGCAGTCAAGAGAAAGCTGATTTTCTCCTCGATAAAGAGGGCTATGACAAGGCCATTGTCCGTTCAAGGGAATTTCCCCAAGATCTTCAGGAAGCACTGAATGGACGCTATCTCCATCTGGTGTTGGAAAGTATTGGCGGCAAAATTTTCAAGCAGAGCTTTGATGCCCTTTCGCCAATGGGGCGCATCATTACCTTTGGCGCTGCTTCCTTTACGCCTCACGGCAAACGGCCCAATTACCTGAAACTGATCCGGCAATATTTACGCAGACCCAGGATCGATCCTATGAAATTGCCTTCTAGCAACAAGTCCGTGATGGGCTTTAACCTGATCTGGCTCTATGACAATGTGAACTTAATGCACCAAATGTTACGTGAGGTTGAGCCACTCGCTCTGCCGGCTCCGCATATCGGTCACACATTTGCTTTTGATGAACTACCCCAAGCTTTAGAACGCTTTCAGCAGGGCAAAACGGTTGGGAAGGTAGTTGTTGATGTTTAGGTTGAGGCACATTGCACCGGGAGCAACCGGTGGTGATTTATGCCCGCTTGCAAAAAAGTGGTCACCTGCCTGCTGTAAGGCCGGGACGGCCTGCCACACGCCAGGCCGGGCTTAGCCGTCAGACCACGGGCAAAGCCATGCGGTGCACAGCCTCGGCAGGGGTTGAAAGGCTGCTCCCTATTCGAGTTCAAGCCCTCCGGGCTTGGGGGAAAAATTCGACTTTGTTAACTAATAAATTACAAATTTTGCTGGTTGTACCTTGTAGCGCTAGCCCCTGGTAGCGACCGCAAGTGATTAATATTCACGCTCTCCGGGCGTGGAGCACTTTGTGGCCGATCTCGAAGGAGATCAACCTGCCCTCGCCTTAGGCGAGGGCAGGTATGAATAACACCGTTCCGATAGGCATCGGAACGCCATGCGGTGCAGCAGGAGGTGACGGTGGTTTTGAATAAAAATCCGGTCTTTTAATATTCTCTTAACATGAAAAAATTAAGTTTGCCACAGCTTTTCAATAANNNTCAATAAGATGATCACAATACTCTTTCAACGACTTGCAAAAGATGAACACTATGGATACAAGCAAACGAATTGCCTGCTGCATCCCGCTCCTGGCTTTTCTAATCAGTAGCTGCGGCTCCTCAGGAAACGGCAATCAGGTTTCCGGCAACATTCAGGTTGATGGCTCAAGTACGGTTTATCCGATTACTGAAGCAGTAGCAGAAGAATTTCGCAGCGAAGCACCCGAGGTACGCGTAACGGTTGGCGTTTCCGGTACTGGCGGTGGCTTTAAGAAATTTTGCAAAGGAGAAACTGATATTTCCGATGCATCTCGCACCATTCAGGAAGGGGAAATACAAAAATGCAAGAAGAAAGGGATTGATTATATTCAGCTCAAAGTTGCCTTTGATGGTATGGCAGTCGTTGCTCACCCGGAAAATGACTGGTTGGATTCCATCACTGTACAGGAACTTAGGAAGATCTGGCGACCTGAGGCACAGAATAAAATTGATAAATGGAGTCAGGTTCGCTCTAACTGGCCGGATAAAGAACTCAACCTTTACGGGGCCGGCACTGCTTCAGGCACATACGATTATTTTACGAAAGCTATTGTTGGCAAAAGCGGTAAAAGCCGGGGTGACTACATGGCCAGTGAAGATGATAACGTATTGGTGAAGGGCGTATCGGGCGACAAGTATGCGCTTGGATTTTTTGGACTTGCTTATTTTGAGGAAAATCAAGACAAGCTTAAAATGGTTGGTGTCGATAACGGGTCGGGAGCTGTATTTCCCTCATTGGAAACAGTCAAATCCGGGGAATATAAGCCCCTCTCGCGCCCTCTTTTTATCTATGTCAACAAGGAAGCTGCTCAACGCAAGGAAGTCAAAAAATTTGTGCGTTTTTATTTGAATAATGCCGGCAAAATTGCCAAAAGTGCCGGTTATGTTGCAATGCCGGAGGAGGAGTACAAGAAGCAGCTGGAGAAATTCAATACTTTTGCAGGGGAAGGTGCTGATGGATCGAAGAGCCAGGCACAAGCAAAACAAAAATGATTGTAACTAATCAGTCTATTCGTTTTTACTTCCTAATCAACGATAAGCAGTTTTGCCACTCCCGATGGAAATAATCGGGAGACACCAAGACGATTTAAAAGAAAGAACAATACTCCATCGAATTGAAATAGAGGATTTTTAAGGTACAAACTATACTCTATTTCTCCCGATTTTAGAATCGGGAGTGGCTATTTTACTGAGACTTAGTAGTTACAAATGATTTGATACGAGATTAACAGGATAAACCTTATCGATCACCAAGAGAAATTGGGTCATGAGAAAAGGGGACAAAATCATAGAGAGCTGGCTCTTTTTGAGCGCCCTCATTACCATCCTTACCACATTAGGGATTATCATTATTCTTGTTACGAGGTCATTTGCTTTTTTTCAGGAAGTCTCCATCTTTAACTTTTTAACGGGCACCCGATGGACGCCCCTCTTTGAAGACAAGAATTTCGGTATCCTTCCATTGCTGTCCGGCACTTTGCTCACAACATTTATTGCTGTTGCTGTGGCCCTTCCCCTCGGTTTGATTATTGCCGTTTATTTGAACGAATATGCTTCAAAGACGGTACGAAAGATCGTCAAGCCTATTTTGGAAATCCTTGCAGCTGTGCCAACAGTTGTGTATGGCTTTTTTGCTTTAATCGTTGTAACACCCCTTCTACAGACATTTTTACCCTCATTACCCGGTTTTAACGCTTTATCGCCCGGCCTGGTTATGGGGATCATGATCATGCCTTTTGTTTCTTCATTAAGTGAAGATGCCTTGTATTCCGTTCCTCAGCCTTTGAGAGAGGCCTCTTACGGGATGGGGTCTACGCGTTTGCAGACCGCTTTCCGCGTCATTGTTCCTGCTGCTTCATCGGGCATTATCGCTTCTGTCATCCTTGCTCTTTCCCGCGCAATAGGCGAAACGATGATTGTTGCTATTGCGGCAGGGCAGCAGCCGGTTTTTACATTCAACCCGATGGACCCTGTGGCAACTATCACAGCCTCCATCGTACAGGTTAGTCTGGGTGATGTGCCCCATGGTTCGCTGGAATACAAAACCATTTTTGCAGCAGGTATTCTTTTGTTTTTGTTTACTTTCCTCCTGAATAATTTCAGCTTCTGGGTAAACCGAAAGTTTAAGCAGCAATATGAATAATACCACCCTCAATAGACTTAAAGATCAAGGATTTAACTTTTTAGGCCTTTTTGTGGTTATCATTTGCCTGGGGGTGCTCGTGCTTTTTCTTGGGACCATCCTATTCAAAGGCTTGGAACGCGTGAGCTGGGAATTTCTTGTGAGTTTGCCATCCCGGTTCCCGGAGAAGGCAGGTATTCTTACGGCATGGACAGGTACGCTATGGATATTTGTTTTAACAGCACTTATATCCATTCCGCTCGGTGTATCGGCAGGCATTTACCTCGAGGAATATGCCAAAAAGGGTTGGTTATCCAACATACTGGAAATCAATATCACGAATCTTGCCGGTGTTCCATCTGTTATCTATGGCATCCTTGGCCTTGAAATTTTCGTGCGGCTTTTGAACTTCGGGGGCACGTTGCTTGCTGGAAGCTTTACCCTTTCCCTTTTGATTCTGCCTATCATTATCGTATCCACACGAGAATCGCTGCGTGCT
>PXTV01000098.1:6645-17408 GCA_003022985.1 Bacteroidetes bacterium SW_11_45_7
ATTACCGGCCGCCTCGGGAAGTATTATGACGGGCATTATACTTGCCTTATCCAGGGCTGTTGGTGAAACGGCTCCGCTCATTGTGATAGGTGCCTTGGCTTACGTACCTTTTATTGCTGAATCGCCAATGGATCAGTTTACTGTCCTCCCTATGCAGATATTCAATTGGGTATCAAGACCCCAGGAAGGGTTCGTTACCGCTGCTGCTGCCGCCATTATCGTTTTACTTTTTATCGTCTTTTTGCTCAATGGCATTGCCGTATTCATACGTCACCGTTCCCAGCAAAAGTTTCAATCGTAAAAGTCCTTTGCTCATGCCCATCGCAGATCAAAAAGAAAACATAACGCCAGGTACAATGAAAGCCGAACCACAAAAAGAAACCTCGAATGCTCCTGTTAAACTGGAGACACAGCATGTCAACGTCTATTTTGGTGACAATCAGGCGCTTTCTGATGTGACAATGAAAATCCCCCAAAACAGTATAACCGCTTTTATAGGACCTTCCGGCTGTGGCAAATCCACCTTTTTGCGGTTGTTCAATCGCATGAATGATTATATAGATGTTTTTAAAAAGGAAGGAAGCGTCTTTGTAGATAATAAAGATATCTACCAAAAAGACGTCAAGATCGATGAGCTCCGCAAAAAAGTTGGTATGGTCTTTCAAAAGCCCAACCCTTTTCCCAAGTCCATTTATGATAATGTAGCTTACGGGCTGCGCATCCAGGGAATTAAGAAGAAATCTGTCCTGGATGATGCCGTGGAGAGATCACTTAAGCAAGCTGCACTATGGGAAGAGGTGAAGAATAAACTCAAGCAAAACGCATTAGCGCTTTCGGGTGGCCAACAACAGCGCTTATGCATTGCAAGGTCTTTGGCTGTGGAACCTTCGGTGATTCTTATGGATGAACCCGCTTCTGCCCTTGACCCGATCTCCACTTCCCGTATTGAAGAGCTTATCTATAATCTGAAAAACGACTATACGATTGTGGTAGTGACCCACAATATGCATCAGGCTTCACGCATAAGCGATAATACCGGTTTCTTTTACATGGGGGAATTGGTTGAATACGATGATACAAGAAAAATGTTTACGAACCCGGAAAATAAGAGAACAGAGAATTATATAACCGGCAAATTCGGTTAATATTTTTAAATTGCAACTTCAATGTAATAGAACCACTTCCTGATGACTCACCTTGAAGCAGAACTCGACCAGCTTAAAAATGCCGTTGTGGATATGGCGTTTTTGACGGCAAACCAGTTGGAGAAATCCAAAGAGGCCTTTATCCACATGGACGCTGATATTGCTGAGGAGGTTATCCATAATGAGCGCAGGGTGAATGCAATGGAATTGAGCATTGACCGCGACTGCGAAAACATTTTTGCCTTATTCAATCCAGTGGCCTCGGATTTACGGTTTGTTATTGCTGTTCTGAAAATCAATTCGGATTTGGAACGGATCGCTGATTATGCAGATGGCATTTCCAAGTATGTAGTGGATTTTGGATCACCTATCCAGGAAGATATGAAAGAAGCCAACAATCTGGCCAATATGTTTGACCTTGCTGTATCCATGACGCGTGATATTACTACAGCTTTTGAATATGAAGACGCCACACTGGCAAGAAAAGTGTATAAAAAGGATGCGGAGTTGAATCGGATCAATCAGAACGCTTCCAACGTCATCAGCGAATTTGTTGCTGAAAACACTGATACCATCAGGCAAATGCTCTTCCTGTTCTCCACCATAAGAAAGCTTGAACGTGTGGGCGATCATGTGAAAAATGTAGCTGAAGACCTCGTCTTTTACCTTGAAGCTGAAGTCCTCAAGCACAATAAGAACAAGAAAAATTAAAAAGATGATCAATCCTGCCTGAAAGCTCCTTTACAAACCGGTTCTTAAGTCACCAACTCTCACCAAAACTGCCCCTCATCTTCCCTTATGCTGATCTATATTGCAATAGCGAGGTGAATGAGATGACGGGCATGATCCTCAAGCTCAACAACCCTTTCGCCTATCATGGTTGCTACTTTCTTGAGGTTCTTACCATCTTACCCGCTGCTGCCTGTTGCTCATATTTTGCAGCAACTCGAGATCCTGCTCATTTTTGATCAGCGAACCAACATAAGGCGGCAATTGCGATGCGAGATCGGTATTGTTCAGCTGATCGGGCGGGATTTTGCCCACGATCAGCAAGCGCAACCAATCGATCAATTCACTGGTGGAGGGTTTCTTTTTCAGCCCCGGCACTTCGCGGAGATCGTAAAAGATTTTAACAGCATTCCGGAACAGGCGCTCTTCCAGGTCGGGAAAGTGCACATTCACAATATCCTGCATGGTGTTGCGATCCGGGAAAGCGATGTAGTGGAACAGGCAGCGCCTTAAGAAGGCATCGGGCAGTTCTTTTTCGTTGTTGGAGGTGATGATGACGATGGGCCGGCTGTTGGCTTCCACTTTCTGCCGGAGCTCGTAGCAGTAAAATTCCATCTTGTCCAACTCCTGGAGCAAGTCGTTGGGAAATTCAATATCCGCCTTATCGATCTCATCGATCAGCAGGATCGACCGCTCGTGCTGCTCGATGGCCTCCCAGAACTTGCCCTTTTTGATGTAATTGCCAACATCGTTGACCCGCTCATCGCCAAGCTGGGAGTCGCGCAAACGGGATACAGCATCGTACTCGTAAAGCCCCTGCAGAGCTGTGGTGGTTGATTTGATGTGCCAGGTAAAGATGGTCTTGTCGAGTGCTTTTGCCACTTCGTGGGCCAGCATGGTTTTCCCTGTGCCCGGCTCACCCTTGACCAAAAGCGGTTTCTCGAGGTGGATGGCAGCGTCAACTGCCACTTTTAAATCCTCCGTTGCTACGTACGTGTTAGTGCCCTGAAATGCCATAGGTGGGCAAAATTCGGAAATCGAATTGTTTTTTCCAGCAAGAACTGATCAATGAAGCAGCCTAAGAAACCAAGCCTATTTGCACCCTTCTTCATCATTTGGTAACGTGCCAATGATATTGGCTTCATATTAGAACGGGACATTTGACATGTTCACTAATCCTTTAAGCTGTGGCAAAACGACATATCGATCTCGTTATCATTTCGGATATCCATCTTGGCACTTATGGTGCTCATGCGCGCGAACTGAATCAATACCTGCGGAGTATCAAACCCAACACTGCTGTTGGATTTTGTGCGCGATGATGTGAATGTCATCTTCCTGACCGGCAACCACGATGATCTGCTGCGCAAGTTTTCCGGTTTCAAAACCCAAAACCTCCAATTGGCCGATAAGCTTGTCCTTCAACTCAATAATGGCAAACGGGCCTGGATCTTCCATGGCGATGTGTTCGATCTTTCCATTCAATACGGGCGGTGGCTGGCCAAACTGGCCGGCAAAAGTTACGATTGGCTTATAGCCATGAATCGCATGATCAATTTTATGCTGAGCAAAATCGGTCAAGGCAAGATTTCCCTCGCCCAAAAGATCAAGTTCTCCGTCAAAAAGGCAGTCAAGTTTATCCGGGATTTTGAGTCAATGGCTGCTGACCATGCCATTGACCACGGCTATGACTATGTAATATGCGGTCATATCCACTACCCCCAAATCAAAACAATGACCAATTCCAAAGGCAGTGTCACTTATCTGAATGCTGGCGATTGGGTGGAAAATCTCACTTCGCTTGAATACGACAAAGGGCAATGGCGCCTCTATTATTATCAAAAGGATGAAACGGGCTATTTAAACCAGGATGAACAAGAAGATGAGACCCTGAAAGCGTTGGTTTATGAGGATTTTAAGCAGATTTATACAGTCCTGTAATGATGACAGCCTGTTGATTGACGGCATGGAGTCAAATACAAAACAGACGCGATAACTTATCCACATATCTTTCCTTCCACTTAACCCGTATGATGACTTCTTCAGGGAGATAGCTTTCAATAGGCTGTTCTTTTGTTGATGAATTGTCGCTCATCAACCCTTATGCATTTGGCTGAAAAGCTATCTTTGTAGTGGATTTGCAAGCAAACAGAACCATCCTATATGGCTAAGACCAAGCAAGAAGCGGCCCGGAAAATTTTCGTGCTGGACACTTCCGTAATACTCTACGATCACAATGCCATTCATTCATTCCAGGAACACGATTTAGCCATTCCTATATCAGTTTTGGAAGAGCTCGACAATTTCAAAAAGGGCGATGATACGCTCAACTACGAAGCGCGCGAATTCATCCGCGTATTGGATGACATTTCGGGCAACCACAATCTTAACGAATGGGTATCCCTCAACGGCAAGGATAAAGGGCAGTTCAAGGTCTTGATGAATGGCAACAAGGACGATGGGACGGCTCAAAAGTTCGGGCAAAGCAAGATGGATAACCGCATTCTGGATGCCGCACTCAGTTTGAAGCGAGAAAAACCCGACCAGAAGGTTGTACTGGTTACCAAGGACATCAATCTTCGGCTCAAGGCGAAATCCCTGGAGCTGCCTGCAGAGGATTACGAAACGGGCAAGATCAAAAACCTCGAGCATCTTTACGAGGGCTGTTCAACTATTGAGCAGGTTGATGATACTGAGCTCGATGATCTTCATACACATGGCTTTTGCGATGTTGGCTCTGTCACTGATCAACAACAAGTAGCCAATCACTACTATGTGCTTAAGAGCAACAACGCTTCAGCGCTCGCTTATTACAATGCTCAAGAAGAGCGCATCGAGCGTGTTGACAAGCCAGCAGCTTACGGGATTCAGCCCCGCAATGCCAAACAAAGCTTTGCGTTGCACGCCATTCTTAATCCGGATGTGCAGTTGGTAACCATGCTGGGCGTGGCGGGAACAGGCAAAACACTGTTAGCTTTGGCCGGTGCTATAGAACAGAGGCGGAACTTCCACCAGATCTATCTGGCAAGGCCGGTGATCTCGCTGGCCGGCGCTAAGCTCGATCCTTACATGCAGCCGCTTCACGATAACCTGAAAATGATTCAGAACCAGTTCAGCGAAAAGGACAAGAACTATAAGCGGATCAACGATATGCTGGAAAAGGAGAAGCTGCTGATAACACCCCTGGCTTACATCCGCGGCAGGAGCTTGTCAAAGATTTGCTTTATCGTGGATGAAGCGCAAAACCTAACGCCCCACGAAGTGAAAACTATCATCACAAGGGCAGGCGAGGACACCAAGTTCATCTTTACGGGTGATATTAACCAGATCGATACGCCCTACCTCGACAAGCAAAGTAACGGGCTGTCTTACCTTATCGACAGGATGCAGGACAACGCTCTTTATGCCCACATTGCCCTTGACAAGGGCGAACGCTCTGCATTGGCTAACCTTGCCAATGAGGTCCTGTAAGGATTTGTCAGAATAAGCTGGTTTGCGGATTGTCGGAATCCGGGCTTGTTTGCGATTGATCACCCGGGTTGCCGTATTTCTCTAACTCGGGATAAGTGGCCGGCTCTATCACCTCCGGGACGTTCGAATCCCCATCTTTTTGCGTAATGCGCTTGCTGATGGTATGAGCAGCCATTTCTTCCTGTGGAAAAGGTTCCAGCAGTTTGACCTTTTCCTCTACAGTTCCTTCATCATCGATCCACATCCTTTCGTGTTCGGGTCGCAAAATAGCCGGCATTCTCTCTTTTTTGTTGTGGATTTTGGCCAGCAACGGGTTGGCTGATGTGGTGATCAGCGAAACGGAATGGCTATTCAAGTGCTGGTTGTACTCCCAGATGCCGGCAATGGCAAAAGGTTGGCGATTGGCCCTGTAGATATAGTAAGGATAGGTTTTGTTTTTGATGTGGCGCCATTCGAAAAATCCGTCAGCGAGGATCAGGCACCGTTGCTTTTGGGCGGGCTTTTTGTAGGTTTTCCTGGTGAGCAGCGTTTCGGCTTTGGCATTGGCCATTTTCCTGCGCCATTGCCCGTCATATTCTTGGTTCCAGGGTGGGATCAGGCCCCACAGGAACATGTGGATGTGCCGGGGTGCTTTGTTAGCAATAACGGGAATCATGGGCTTTTCGAGCCGGTGAGCAGAAATGTGGTAAGAGGGCTCGAACAATTCGCGGTCGGGTTCTGCAAAAGTAGCCGCAAATCGTTCTTCTACTTTGGCAGGATTTGTATAGATGGAAATGTCGTAGCACATAGACACTTTTCTCACTTTAAGCGCCCCCGGTAGCGACCGGGAGTTATTCATGCCCTCGCCTGAGGCGAGGGCAGGTTCAAGCCCTAAGGGCTTGAGAGCATAATTCACCATTCTCAACTTGAAATTACAATTTTGGCTGATCAAGCATCAATAACGCCAGTCCACAGTAGCCACCAGGCTGATTGCCATTCGGATTCTCGGTGTTTGGGAACAGATCTGCGAAGGAGTTCAATAATAATAACGCGTTGACGGAGGTTTTTTTGCCTTTTAGTTCCCCCGGTAGCGACCGGGAGTTATTCATACCCTCGCCTGAGGCGAGGGCAGGTTCAAGCCCTACGGGCTTGGAGGGATATCTCATATGCAGAGAGCCATTCCCGTAGGTAATTAATAATAACACCGTATGACCATGCGCTATGGAGAAGATGTTCACATACCTGGAAGTTTTGCAACAATCACAGTAAGTATTCCTCCTTGAACGCTACGCCATGCTCATTGAGCAGAGACTTTAATTCTTCGCGGAAGGAGTGTTCTTGGTGGTGTTCTTCTTGTCTTTTGATATAATTGATGAGCTGGTCTTTATCTTGATATCGATATGTGAAAGCAGCATAGCCATCCTGCCAGCCGATGAAGTCTTTGAAAAGGTGCGTGTTCTTGATATGATCCCGACTTGATAATTTGATATCCTTGACCAGATCGGCCAGAGCTACTGATGGGTGAATATGGGTGGCAATGTGCAAGTGATCTGCAACGCCATTGATACAATAAGGATGGCAGTTCTGTTTTTTGAGCACACCTTGGATGTATTTGAAGAGCTGAGGTCTTCCGTCTTCTGAAAGCGTTCGTTCACGATGTTTTGTACTGAATACGATCTGATAGAGGATTTGTGTGAAGGTGCTCATGGTGTTGGGTTTGCTACTCTTGGCTACTCTGTAGCCATTGGTTGCTCCCGGTAGCGACCGGGAGTTATTCATACCCTCGCCTGAGGCGAGGGCAGGTTCAAGCCCTACGGGCTTGGAGGCAATGATTCGCCATGTTTTCTATTAAATTACAATTTTTGGCTGGTTAATCCCCAATAACGCCAGTCCACAGTAGCCACCAGGCTGATTGCCATTCAGGTTCTCGGTGCTTGGGAACAGATCTGCGAAGGAGATCAATAATAATAACACCGTTCCGATAGGCATCGGAATGCCATGCGGTGCTATTTGGCTATATAGGGCAGATCTACTCTTCCTGGACTTTGGAAGTGTCCTGTTTCGGTTTTTTCTTTTTCAACAGGTTCCCCATTTTATCAAAGTTTTTTTCAAACTTTAAGCTAAAGCCGTTCTTGTAGTTGCTGTCATCCTCAAACAAGTCCTGATCAGAAACACGAAAGGCCTTAACTTTAATGTTCCCCTTTTTGTTAAGCCTGTATTCCACTATAAAATCCCCGGTGATCTGGTCTTCTGATTGCTGCTGCTGATTGCTCATACCGATATCGCTGCCCACTTTCACAGTTAAGCGATCATTGAAAAGCTTTTGGCTCGCTTGCACTTTGACGTCTGTATCCCGGAGGTAATCGATATCTTCTCCAGCTTTGGCGCGTGATTGGAGGGCTACATCCATTTCAAACCCTTCCAGATATTTGCCCGTTACTTTGTTGAGCTGCCTGCTGAAAAACTGGCTCACGGTTTGATTGGCTTTTTCGTAAATTTCTGATGTGGGCGAGTTGCCACCTTCCCCGGCCAGCGCATATTGATCACTTATAAAGCGATCGAAAAGAATTAGGGCAAACACCTGCTTATTGAGCATTGTTTCATTATTGTTGATTTGCCGCAGGCGGCTCACAATGGTATTGCCCATGGCCCCTCCCTTTTCAATCTCCGGGATGGTAATTTCAAAGGTGATTTCCGGATCTTCCAATGTCCCTTTCATGTGCAGCAGCACATTAACTTTCACCTTTTGTTGGGCCACACTTTTCATCTCACTGTTGGAAAAGTCACCACCGTGATTGCTCATGAGCGGATAGGTTGTTGTTTTCGTGCTGTAAATAGCAGTCAAGTCGAATCGTGCATCCATGGGATCGCCTGCAAATTGGAGAACGCTTTCCTCACGGACATCGAATTTCTTTTTGACCAAATCCTTGAATGTAAACAGATAACTGCCATCAATGATGTTGTAACTGCCAACCGCTTTGTAACTTCCATCGGGCGCCATATTAAAGTTGACGTTACCCTTTCCTCTTACATTGATATTATCTTCACCTTCAGGGTCCATAATTAGTGTAAAGCGGGCATCTTTTTTGACATTGATCCGTGCATCAATCGATAACCCCCCTTTTTTCAACTTATAGTCATTGGTGATTTTTACACTGTCTTTATCCGCTTGATTGATGAAGCGGTAAAAATCTTCCCGGACAACCTCCGTTTGATAAGAGATGGGGAATTTCAAGTCGGTTACCGGCTCGGTTTGTAATTGCAGGTTTACCCCGGGATGTTCAGCTGACCCTCGAATTGAAGCTTTTCCCGATGCACGCCCCTTGCCATAAAAGTACTCGTTTGCTTGTGGTGATGCATTGGCATAGGGAAATCGGTCCAGGGTTATATCCAGGTTGAAAGCGATGGTCAGAACAGCTGTATTCTTGTTTTTCCCCTTGATTTGGAACTCGGGAAAGAGCACTTGCTGCTTATTAAAGTTGATGGTTTCATCCTCGAGCACGTAATGGGTGCCGAGATAATCAACAGTTGCTTCAACCTGGTTCAGGTTGAGCGAGCCATCGATGGCGGGGTTAGTGGCCTTCCCCGTAATTGTAGCACTTCCTGTTATGGCGCCATCAAGCTTGGATGCTTTTCCCTGAAGATAGGGGGATAATGTGGCAACATTGAATTCATTAAGGGAAACTTGCAAATCTGTCACCTGATCGATGTAGTTGTAGGAGCCATTGACTGCCAAGCTTCCATTTGGTCCTTCCATGCCCGCCTCTATTGCTAATCTTGCCTTTTCCCGCTTATCATTTCTGATCCGTGCCGTTATTGTACCAAACGTGTCACGGTTCACACTGAAATTGTCAATCGTCAGGTCACTGGTCACATAACTTCCTTCATTTGTCGAATGCATGACGACATTCCCATTCAGCAAACCGTCAAACTCGTATTCTTTAAGGTTGACAAGGGAGGAAAACAGGTTGAGCCGGAGATTTTGCGTATTGACCTGTATCGGTTTGGGTCTTTGGTTGTGCTGTAGGGTATTGACGCTTATTTTGGCATTGCCTGATTGCAGGCTAACATCAACGACATTGCCGGTATCGGCAATTAAGATTGTATTCCCGGGAGAAACTTGCCATTGCTTATTGTTCAGGATCAGCGATTCGTGCAAATGGGCACGAAGTTGCCCCGGTTGAGGGAGCATTTCCCCATCTAAAGCGAGACGATAAACGGCTGAGTCACCTGGCTCAATGATCGTGGTACTTACACTCAAGCTATCGTTGCTCAACGTACCGTGGACATTGACGGCCGGTACAACCAACTGCTCGCTTAACTTCGCTTGCTTCACACCCACGTCAAAGTGTAACTGCTCGTTTAAGATGTGGGCGTCAAGGCGAATATTATTCATCCGTATATCGTTGTAGATGACTTGTGGCAGTTTCCCGTTAAGATCGAGTTGGTTGCTCTGGCTGTTGTAAGAACCTTTCACGTCAAGTTTCCCTAAGTGCCGGAGATTGCGGTCCATCAGCCGTAAAAAGCGCACATCCCGGTCAGTCACTTGCGCCCGGAACCGCAGGTTGTGCCGCCCCCTTAAGGTATCATGATAAGCGGCACTGTTCAAAAAGCTGTTGTAGAAGTTCATCAGGGAAGACCCGATACCGGCTATCTCATAGCGCCCCTTTAATGATGCATGAAAAAAGTCGGATTGAAGCGTGATGTCCTTCTTGTTACCTGTTTGGGAGGAGTGAAGGGCGAGGGTGTCGAGCCGGTAAGTGGTGTCGTTCCGTTCAACTGCCGTTTCCTCAAGAAGAATATTGCCTGTTAGGTCCTGTAGCGATGTGCCAGCGAAATCGGCACGCACATTGGTTGACAAGCTGATCTTGTCCTCGCTCAGGTTGAGCTTGTGGAAGTCGATCTGATTAACGGCTACATGAAAATCCCCATTGGGCATGGTATCCGAGAGGTCAAAAGTGCCCTTGTAATTCACATTTGCATGTTGATCACCTGAATTCAGGGCCCCTCTAAAAACCTGCTCAGCCAATACACCGTCTATGGCTATCGAATCGTAAGCATAGTTCATGTAATTGAACTTGTGTATTACTCCATCCAGCTGAACATCAGCCGTGGGAAACGTATAGCCGCTACCGTTGGCGGTTAGATCAAAGGAGAGCATGCCGAGGTCCGCAATACCGAGCACATGACCACTTTCGAACTTTTCGGCTTGTATCTTGCCTTGATAGGAGCCATTGCTGGTGTCATCCGGCAGTTCCATTTTCAAATCACCGTTGAGGTGCCCTGCTGATGTCTCAAGTTGAAAAGCCGATGCAAATTTTGTTAAGCTGCCGTTGTACGTGCCGCTGAGATTAAATGAATCGATTCGTTGGATCTCCCGGGGCAGCGGGAAATCGGCCAGCAATGTTTGAAGGTTGCCCGAAGTTGTGCTCAGTTCTT
>PXTV01000099.1 GCA_003022985.1 Bacteroidetes bacterium SW_11_45_7
CGATGGCCTGGTGCTCCACAGCCGGGTTCCACCACGGATCGACCACATACACGTAGTCCGCAGCGGTGAGGTTGAGGCCCGTGCCGCCCGCCTTTAAGCTGATGAGGAACACGCGGCAGTCCTCCTGTTCCTGGAAGCGGGCCACTTCCTCTTCGCGGTTGTTGGTGCTGCCGTCCAGGTAGGCATAATTGACGCCCTGATCCTGAAAGCGCTGCTCAAGGAGCTTGAGCATCTCCACGAACTGGCTGAACACCAGCAGCTTGTGGCCGCCCGTCTTCTCATTGATGTGCTCCACGAGCATGTCCGCCTTCACCGACTCATCGCCATAGTCCTCGTCATCGGGCAGCAGGGCGGGCGAGTTGCAGATTTGGCGCAGCTTGGTGAGGCCCTCGAGCACGTACATCTTCGAGTTGTCGATTCCCTCCTCTTCGATCTTGCCGAGCACATAGTCGCGGTACTTGTTGCGCATGGCGTCATAGACCTTGCGCTGCTGTTTCTCCATCTCGCAGTAGAGGACGTCCTCGGTTTTATCGGGCAGCTCCTGCTCCACCTGTTCCTTGGTGCGCCTTAGGAGGAAGGGCTTCACGAGCTGGCGCAGTTCGGCCGCCCGCTCTTTGCTTTGCTCCTTGTCCACCGGCAGGGCGTATTGCTCGCGGAAGTGCTTCTGGCTGCCAAAGAAGCCGGGGTTGACGAAGTTCATCTGGGCGTAGAGGTCAAACGTGTGGTTCTCGATGGGCGTGCCGGTGAGCGTGAGGCGGTTTTCGGCCTGTAGCAGACGGGCCGCTTTGTAGCGCTTGCTTTGCGGGTTTTTAACATGCTGCGACTCGTCCAGGATCACATAGCGGAAGGGCTGCTCTTTGAGCCAGTCGATATCCTGCGCCATGGTGCCGTAGGTGGTGAGGATGATATCGTAGTTCTTGAAGCCCTTCGTGTCCTTTTGACGGGTGTGGCCGTGGTGAATGAGCACCTTGAGCGAGGGCGTGAACTTTTCCGCCTCAGCCTGCCAGTTGAACACCAGCGTTTTGGGGGCCACAACGAGGTGGGGCGGATCGGTTTTGCGCCCCCTGATGCTCAGCAGGAAGGCGAGCGCCTGCACGGTTTTTCCCAGGCCCATATCATCGGCCAGGATGCCACCAAAGCCGAACTTGTGCAGAAAGTGCAGCCAGTTGTAGCCGGCCGATTGGTACTCCCGCAGATCAGCCTCGAGCTTTTTGGGTAGCTTGGTTTGCTCGATCTCCTCAAAGGAGTGAAGCATCTGCTTGCGCTCGGCAAGCTCTTGTTGCAGCGCCTCATCGTCCACTTCCTCGAACAGCTCATCGATCACCGAAAAGTGCAGTTTCGAGACCTGCAGCTTGTCGTCCTTCACCTGGCCAATGCGCATGTACTTGGCCAGCTTATTGAGCCACTCCTCCGGCAACATGCCGATGCTGCCATCGCTCAGCGTCACGAATTTGTCGCCCCGGTGGATGGCTTTTTTGACGTCTTGCAGCGAGACGGACTGATCGCCAAAGCTGATGGCCACCTCAGCGTCAAACCAGTCGATCCCGGAGCTTACACTCATGCTGATGGTGGGGCTGTGGGTGTTGTAGCGGAAGTTCTTGAGCTCGTTCAGCCCGAGGATGGTCACGCCTTGCTGGCGGGCGTTGTCGAAGAATTTGAGGAACCACTGGTCCTGCACCATTTCGTTGTAGCTGAGCGAGAGCAGATCGAGGTGCTGCCGCTCGGCAAAGCGGTGGTTTGCTCATAAGTGGCAACGGGTTCAAAAAGGATATATTGATCGAGCTCGCGCAGATACAACTTCTTTTCCATAAGTGCCCCATTTTGCTGAACAAGTTTGCTCTTTTTAAGCTGACAGCTCACCTGGTAGCGCGTACTGAGCGGCCTTACCATTTTATCGTAAAAGTTCTGCCAGTCTTCCTGCGAAACCCGTATCTCGGGCTGGCGGAGGAAAAAGGCAAAAGTGTTGGCTTGGGCTGCTGATCGTTGCAGGTAGAGCGTGCCCTCGTGGAAAAAGAGCAGCTCGTGGATGTCGTGTTTATAATCCTTTAAAGGCACTTGTGTGTCCCCTATGTTGGCATGTGCCTGAAGGCAGAAGTAATGTTTTTCCTCTTGGAAGACAAACGTGAGTTCCACGGGCGTTGTACTGATCTGAATCCGTTCCAGGCGTGAGCGCGTGGGTTTACCCATGTTCAGGAAGCGGTAGAGGTACATTTGTTGTGCCAGGACGGGGAAAGCGTGCTGCAAAACCGTATGGTAGTGGCTCATTTCAGTCTTCTCATCATCTGCACCGGGAGCTTCGTTGCTGTACATGCCAAAAACATCCTCGTTCAATGGCGGGAACTCTTGGCATGCATAGGCGAGATCCGGATTGGGCGAGACCTCCAGCGATTCGAATTTCGAGACCAATTCCGTGCCCGCCTTGTTGAGCTTGCCGCTCATGGGT
Source organism: Bacteroidetes bacterium SW_11_45_7 (assembly GCA_003022985.1). Lineage (GTDB taxonomy): Bacteria > Bacteroidota > Bacteroidia > Chitinophagales > SW-11-45-7 > SW-11-45-7. The sequence continues at coordinate 2,444 of PXTV01000099.1, forward strand.
AAAATGCCCAAAGGCACATGTGCCCCGGCAGGTTGGAGCGAAAGCGCAAAGCCGGTATCGCGCGTTTCGTCAGATACTTCATTAGGAACGTAGGATATGCCGCTGCGCAGGTAATCGTTAGCCTGGTTGTGCAAAACGGGTTGCACAAATGCATGATCCCAGTCCATATACTTGCTGAGCGGCACAATGGAGGGGTCTTTGGGAAAGTAGTCGATGCCGTCCTCCGAGAATACCGGCTCGAACTGCTTTTGAAAGGTCTTTTCATTTTGGACGCCATACATCTCCATCGCTTGCCGGCGGATCGTGTCAACCAGTAATAACTGGTCAAAAAAGTCCTGCATTCCCGTAAAACCGAGGATGTGCAGAAATTCCTTTTCATGTGAGCAAAGCACATTTTTGGTTTCCTGATAACAATCACATTTGAGGGCAATATCGTCCTCAGTCGCGGTTACTGTAACGTTGGCAGTGATTTTCCCTCCCTGAAAAAAACCCAGGACATTATCGTGGGTTACTTGAAGCACTGCTTCCCCTTGTGCAATGCTTTTGGTTTTGAGAGTTGAGTGAGGTGGAGAAGGGTCTTGCTTGAACTGATCGATTTTGGTTAATATCATCTCCTTGTTGGAAAGATCCCTCAGCTCGGTGGTTTGGAACGAGTTTTGGCGCCCCGAATCGAATTCTTTCTGCGCTTCCGGTATTTTGTTGTGGAGGAGGGCCAGACATACGGCAACCTCGTGCTTACAGAGCCCGCCTGAATCATAAGGACAGGTGCATGACGAGTGAACCTGTTCACCGCTCAATGTCACGGTTACTTCGTACATGTCTCCTTTACCGAGCAACTCGAACACATGAGTGGCTGTGCTTTCATCGAACCCGCTGTAGTCGTAATCCCGGCTTTTGAAAAGCTGATTGCCGCGCTGTAGAATCTTATTAAAAACGTGGTTGTATAAATAATGATTCAGTTTTGTGCGTTCTTCTTTGCTGATGCCTGTGGCTGTTGTTTGATGCATGGGATGATTCCTTCTCTATTGTTTATCGATTTTTTTTGAACGAACCAGTAGCTAAGTTACTTCATATCTCTCTTGATTACCACCTGCAGCGTTGAAATTTATGCACATGTTATGCACATGAATGGACGTGTGGCTTATCGGTTAATAATAGGACAAGGTGGAAAGTTAAAGAGGGGATAACGGTGCTATAGAGGAAAGTGAGTCATAGAAGAACCAAGTTAAGACCTCTCAACCATCAAATGAAACCATCAATTCCATTCCCCTTTGAAAAAGGAAATTGACTGATTGACAACGTACGCAGCATTTTTGGGCAGTTCTTCTTTTTCCCAGGGGTGTTTGGCGCCAAAGGTATGATCACCTCCCTCAATAGTGAGCAACTCTGTGTTCTCGTTCCATTTGCTCATTTCCCAACCCCATTTGTAAGGAACAGCCGGATCATCAGTACCGTGAATGATGAGGAAGGGTTTGTCCAGGTTTTTGACTGCTGTTGGAATGTGAAGACGGTCGATATTTTGATTGTAATCCTCGTAAACCTGGTAATACATGGGAAGTTGTTGACCCGTTCTGGCATTTTCAATATAAGTGACGCCTTTCTGCCGCCATTTCTCGTAAAAATCCTCGCTCCAGAACTTGCCGAACTCGTTGACTGACGCCCAGGTGACGAGCTTTTTTACGCGATCGTCTTCAGCAGCTTTGAGGATTGTAATACCGCCACCCCGGCTATGACCCATCAGACAGAGCCGTTCATGATCGATCTCGCCTTGCCACTCTTTATTATCATCAGCCATCACGTGATCGATCACACAGCCCAGATCATCCATTTCTTTCGTGAAATTGTTGTTGGCAAAGGCATCAAGGTCTACAATTTCGTGAAGATTCTCAGGTGTGGTGCCGTTATGCGAAAAGTTGAACTTGACAAAGACAAAGCCATAATCAGCAAATGTGCGGGCCAAGAGATCGAAATGGCCCCAATCTTTGAAGCCCTTAAAACCGTGAATGAAAACAACCACAGGTTTCGGGGTGTTGTTATGAGTGAAGTACACATCGGCAAGAATTGGCTTTCCGTGAAGGCCTTCGATACGTTGATTTTTCGCAATGGTCATATTCGTGTTACCTTTGGCTATTTATAACGAGGTAAAGAAGCAGTACAAAAGTAAACAAACCCAATTAAAGGGATCAATATGCAAACGGCCACTCCAAATAGTAGGCAATTACCTAAGACCCCCGGGAATCTCAAAGAGATAAAAGAGCCCATCAAAGATGAGTTAAGCTATTTCGAGAAGAAGTTCAAGGAAGAGATGAAGAACGATGTCCCGCTTCTCGATAAAGTTTCCAACTATATCCTCAAGCGTAAGGGAAAGCAAATGCGTCCCATGTTCGTATTGCTTTCAGCCGCCCTTTATGGTGATATCACTCACAAAACTTACACAGGTGCTGCACTGATTGAACTGCTGCACACGGCTACGTTGGTACACGATGATGTAGTGGATGATTCGTTTGAACGCAGGGGGTTCTTTTCGATCAATGCTTTATGGAAGAATAAAGTAGCCGTTCTGGTAGGTGATTACCTCTTGTCGAGGGGGTTGTTGATGTCTATCGATCACGATAGCACCGATTTATTGCGCATTACCTCCAATGCAGTAAAATCTATGAGCGAAGGGGAAATGCTGCAAATCGAAAAAGCCAGGCGACTGGATATCCGGGAAGATGTCTATTTCGATATCATCAGCAAGAAAACGGCCTCCTTAATTGCCTCAGCTTGTGCCTGCGGGGCCTGTTCAACTGGTGCGGATCAACAGCAGATCAATGACATGTGGGCGTTTGGGCAGAAAATTGGCATTGCATTTCAAATTAAAGACGATCTGCTCGATTACGCCAATGGCGATATAGGGAAACCAAAAGGCACCGATATCAAGGAAAAGAAGATGACGCTTCCATTGATCTATGCCTTGAATCATGCTGACAAGCAAACCAAGAGAAGCATCATTAATACTGTCAAAAACAATAACAACGATAAAGAGAAAGTCAAAGAAGTCATTGATTATGTCCTTCAAAGCGGTGGTATTGAATATTCACGAGAGAAGATGGTGGCATACAGACAAGCAGCGCTCAACTACCTGGCAGGATGGCCTGAATCAGCAATCAGGGATAGTCTTGAACAGTTGATCATGTATACCACGGAGCGCAAGAAGTGAGGATATGGAAGATTTAGGAAGACCCTTCTTTTAACGGACAGGATTTCTTATCTTAATAGTGGCAATCATCTTAAATCGAGCTCATTATGGCTTTAGACGTGCAACATAATCCCGACCAGAAGAAGTTTATCGTGTATTCAGATGATGGCGCTGAGAGTCATCTCAAGTATGAAAAACGCAAGGGAAATACCCTTGATTACGTAAGTACTTATGTGCCCGTTAGCCAGCGAGGCCAGGGTATTGCAAGCGGAATTGTTAAGGAAGCGCTGGACTATGCCAGGCAAAACGATTTTTACGTGATCCCCTCTTGTCCTTTTGTCTCCGATTATATGGACAGGCACCCTGAATATGCTGATCTAAAACCTTCTTGACTACTAGTTGAGGCGGTATAAACAACTTTATAAGAAACTTCTGAGTTCTCCATAACCAGCTTATAAAAGCTAATGAAGCCCAGCTCCAATCGTTATTGCCATCTTGCCCAGGTCATTAAGATGGATGCTGCAACTGCTGCATTCAGCGACTCAGCATGGCCCCGGGATGGTATATGAACCTGATGGTGGGCAAACCCGAGTACTTCCCCAGAAAGACCTTGACTTTCATTCCCAATTAACAGCACACCGCCAGCAGAAGGTGATGGAGTTGTGAACAAGTTTTGTCCTTGCATTGAGGCAGCGATGACGGGTGAGGTGCTTTGGGCAAGAACATCGGATAAGTTGCAGTAGTAATGGGTGATCCTTAAGAACGAGCCCATGGATGACTGAATCACCTTAGGGTTGTATTGGTCAACAGTCGTTGTGGAGCTGTAGATTGTGGTAATACCGAACCAGTCCGCGGTACGGATGATAGTCCCCAGGTTACCGGGATCCTGAATGTTTTCCAAAGCAAGTGAGAGCGTTCCTTCAGTGGGGGTAGGTGGTTCTTGTTTATTAGCCATAGCCACAACAGCCAAAACATGATTCGATTTAGCAAGAGATGAAAGTTGTTGTAATGTTTTTTCCGTTACTGTTTTGACTGGGTAAGGCGCCTGTGAAAGAATGCTTTCCTGTTCTTCTTGCCATTGCTCAGTAGCAAGAATTTTTTGGACGGAAGCTTTCTCATTGATAAGTTCTTTGACGATTTTTGTTCCTTCACAGACGAATGCTTTATATTGTTGCCTGTACTTTTTACGTTGCAACGAACGGATATACTTCTTTTCTTCCTTTGAAACCATTAATGATCAAAATTAAGGGCTTACAGCTTCTCCTCCCTTCCTTGCTTGGCTTACTCCTTTTAGCGTCTTGCTCAAATACAAAGTACCTCGACAAAGGAGAGTATTTGTTGCAAAAGAATGAGATCGATATTCGCAAGGAAAAAGCTCAACAAGACCCTCGTGATATTGAAAGTGGTCTTGAGCCCTTCATCAAACAAAAGCCAAACGCCAGGTTTCTGTTTTTATTTAAAACCGAATTGTGGTTTTACAATATAGCCAATGCTGGTAAAGACAACAAATTCAATAATTGGATTAAGGAAAAACTGGGTGAAGAACCTGTTATATACGACTCATCAAAGACCCGTAAATCAACTGAACTTATTGAAAGTTACCTGCACAATAAAGGTTATTTTTTTGGCGAAGTGAGTTATGAGCATAAACTCGAGGAACAAAAGGCCTATGTGACCTACAAAGTCAAACCCAAGACGCTTTATTCTATAGGTGAGGTGACGTATCCTTCAGGCGAAAGGCGTGTAGATCAAATCGTGAAGAAGAACAGTGAAGCATCGGAGCTGGCATCAGGCACTCCCTTTGATGTTGATAAACTCAAAGCTGAACGGGAACGAATAGCCAACCTCTTACGAAACAACGGATTTTATTCCTTTAATAAGGAATATGTTTACTACGATCTGGACAGCTCCAATAACAATCAAAAAGTAGATGTTGATGTTCGCATCAAATCACCGTCTGACTCGGCTGACCACCAAGTCTATAAAATCAATAAAGTCTTTGTTTATACGGATTACTCTTTTGATAGAGAATATAATAAAAGCGAGCTCGACACAATAACAAAAGATGAATATCATTTTATTGCTGAAGAACACAAGTATCAACCCAAGGTGTTAATCAATGCCATTTTCTTTGAGCAATCCAATAAATACAGGCTTCAAGACAACAAGAACACCATTAATGCCTTGGCAGACCTTAATATTTTTAAGTTCATCAATGTCAAATTCCGGGAGAGCGTTACCCAAAAAAAGCGTCTCAATGTCCATATCTATTTGACACCAGCCAAAAAACAGCAAATGTCGGTAGAAGTGGAGGTGAATAACAGCACGGATTACGATCTTGGATCAGCTGTCACTTATAATTATAAGAACAAAAACATTTTCAGGGGAGCAGAGCTATTCAATCTTAATTTAACAGGTGGGTTGGAAACGCAATTTGGTAAAGATCAGACGTTTCTGAATACACTCGATTTCACAGGAGAAGCTCGCCTCAAATTGCCCCAGTTTCTCGTTCCGTTTGAACCGGCTACTTTTTCCAAAAATAACCGCCCCAAAACAATCTTCTCCGTTAAATACAATTATCAAAAACGCATTAATTTTTACAGTCTTTACTCAACGAATTTCTCCTTCGGTTACGAATGGCGTGAAACGGACCAAAAGCAACATTTTGTGTACCCCGTAGTGATCAATCAGGTTGAGTTGCTGCAAAGGGAGGAGGAATTTAACAGGATTCTCAGGGAAAGCCCCGTATTGCGGAGCAGTTTTACAAATCAAAGGATTATTGGTGCCAATTACACCTATATTTTCTCCAATCAGTCAACTAAACCAGCTGATTCTGACTTCTTTTTCCTGAAAGCAAATCTGGATTTGGCAGGCAATTTATTACATGGTGTTAATTGGATAGGCAGCCGGTTTAACGATAAAGAGCCCCCCTATAAGATTTTAGGCCGCCCTTATTCGCAATATTCACGCGCTAACATTGACTATCGCTACTACTTTCAGCTCGGGGATAAGAGCAAAGTTGTAACCCGTGTTGCCGGGGGTTTGGGTGTTCCATATGGTAATGCAGATGTGTTACCGTACGTAAAACAGTTTTTTACAGGTGGCTCCAATAATATCCGGGCCTGGCGCGTACGCACGTTAGGGCCCGGCTCTTTCAATATCCGGGAGTCGGCTGTTTACGATGATAATGATGATGCCTTTATCGATCAAACAGGTGACATGAAGCTGGAAGCCAATGCAGAATACCGGTTTGATATCTTTAAAATGTTGAAAGGTGCATTCTTTGTCGATGCCGGCAATATATGGTTACTCGAAGGTGATACAACCCGTAGTGATGCCAAATTCACCTATGATTCCTTTTATAAAGAAATAGCTGTGGGGACAGGGGCAGGCCTGCGGCTGGATTTCGACTTTTTCGTTATCCGTTTTGATGTGGGCTTAAAAACCCATGATCCATCATTGCCTAAAGGCAGTAAATGGGTCTTTAGACGGTTGTACGATGAGCGATGGCAATCGGAATTCGAAAAGCGGAACCAGGAAAAATACAGATTCTTCAACTTCAATTTATCTATCGGCTATCCGTTTTAGTTGCGTTGACCTCATATGGCGTTACTCATACTATTACCTCTGAAGCTTTAATCAAAAAATCGGCTAATTATTTCAACCCAACAACCCATCCTTTATGAGGATAATCACCTTTTAGCCGTTCAAAAGAGGGCAGGCGATATCGTCCATCCCGATCAAACCGGTGACGAAAGCATTGTTGAAAGGACGAAGCAATTCATCAAAGAAAGAGATGATAAGCCCGGGAACGTATTTCTTGGTGTTGTGCACCGTATTGACAGACCTGTAAGTGGCGTGCTTATACTCGCTAAGACTTCCAAAGCCCTAAGTCGCCTTGGCCACCAATTCAAGGAGAATGAGGTGGATAAGGTTTATTGGGCAATGACAAAAAAGCAACTTCCTACAACTGAAGGTGAATTAGTGAATCACCTGGGGCGGAATAAGGCCAAAAACATGGCCTACATCAGTAAGAAGCCAGGCGCTGGTACAAGAAAAGCGAAATTACATTATTGGTTGATCGGTCACCTGGCCAATATGTTCCTGTGGGAGGTGAAGCTTGTAACCGGCAGGCATCATCAAATACGGGCACAATTTGGCTATGAGAAAAGCCCTGTAATTGGTGATGTCAAGTACGGTTATGAAAGCCAAAACGAAGATCTGTCAATATGCCTGCACGCTAAGCGTATGATCCTTACTCACCCTGTTAAGAAAGAACCGATTACCATAGAAGCACCCTTGCCCGATAGCTCTGTTTGGCAATGGTTTATTGAATTTGATGCAAAGTGAGATGGCCCAGAGTAATAGCGCAAGTGTATCATAAGCTTCCTCTTGACCGCCATTTCCTGATTCTTGCTCTTATTCGGCCCAGTTGAATGCTGTGTTGCTCAACGCCCTGTGTGCCCAAAAGATAAGCATACGGCTTCAGTGTGTCGATATTTTCACAAATCACTTTGAACATGGCAACAAAAGGCAGGAAGATGAACATACCGGCAATACCCCAGATCATGCCCCCCGCTATCACGGTCATAATGGTAATTAAAGGGTTGATGTTGACCTGTGATCCTGTAATGTTGGGCGTAAGGATATTATTTTCAATAAATTGAACAATCACAAACAATATCACAACCCCTAAAGCAAAGCTCGGATCGGATTCCCCTATAAGAGCAAATGTAAAAGGTAAAGCTGCACCAATGATGGTCCCTATGTAAGGAATGAGGTTCATGATAGCTGCGAGAATACCGAACAAAATGGCGTGTTTAAGACCAATGATCACGAGCCCTGTGCTATTGAGTACAGCAAGGATGATCACAACAATCACCAAGCCACCCATGTAACCTTTGGTAATATTCTTGATCTTGTCAAGGATGATATCCAGTTTGTTGTGATGGCGTATTGGCAAAAGCTTGTGTAGAAAATGGTGAAACTTTTCCCTGTAAAACAAAAAGAGAAAGATGTAGATGGGGAGCAGGGCAAATTTGGCAAGTGTACTTGTTGTAGTCGTAAAAACCCGGCCTATAAAACTACCGCTAAAATCGAGCAGATTTTTGATTTGATCGGTCAGGTAACCATTTTTCGATGCCAGAAAAAAGTCAAATGTACTACGGATATTTTTTTCAAGGGTGTTGATGTTTTCTACTGCTTGCTCTTTGATGTTAGGCAAGTCAGCCATAAAGTCTGATACCAGTGTAGATAAAACAAACAACACCCCACCTATCACAATATAAGCCACCAGGATAACGATGATATTGGCAAAAATCCTGTGAATATGCCATTGCTCCAATTGTTTAGCAAGCGGATACAGCAAATAGGAGAGAAGAATGGCCAGCGAAACAGGGATCAGAAAATCCCTGGCGATAACCAATATAAAAACGGATATAATGATCAGTAGAAGATATACGAGAAGGCGAATCTCGCTGGGATAACGTTTCATCGACCGTACCTAATTCAAATTTAGTGCTTGCCAAAAATCCCATTTTTCAGGGACATTTCTGTAGAGCAATACCTAAATGCGGGTTACTGGTTGCATGGCTGGTTCTTGCCCACTCTATGATTCTTTTGGTCAACTGCTAAGGGGATAAGTGGCCCGGAGGATTTTGTGAGACCCGAGCTCAGCGTATCTTTAGCCAGCTGACAGTATTGCACTTTTTAGTTCTTTTTCATGTGAGGTTATTACTTACGCACATTATGATAAAATAGCCACATTCCCTTTCAGGAAAACTTAACTTTGAGGAATTGGCTATATTGCAGCTATTTCATAAATGGCTATATTCCTTTGCAATTTTCAACCAATTTAATAATGAATTGTTTGATATTATGTGAGAGACACGATATGCGTGCAAATTGGAATCGAGTCTGCTGAGCAAAAATATAGCACATGAGCTTATATGATGTCATCATAATAGGAGGTGGGTTGGCTGGTTGCTCGTTAGCCATTCAACTCAAGCGGCAATCTCCTGATTTGTCGATCCTGATTATCGACAAGCGCAATCAAGCAAGACCAGTTGCCACTCACAAGGTTGGTGAGTCCACCGTAGAATTGGGCACTTACTATTTACGCCATACGCTTGGCCTTAAGGAGTACCTTGACAACAATGAACTCCCCAAATACGGCTTGCGGTTTTTTCTTTCGCCCGGCTATAAAAACGATATAACAAAGCGTGCTGAATACGGCCCTAAAGGGCCTCTTCCTGTCAAAAGCCACCAACTGGACAGGGGAAAATTTGAATCCTACCTCGAGCAACGCGCAAAAGAGCTTGGTGCAGAATTGCTAATGGGTGCCATAGTGAAAGAGGTAATGCTGGATGAAGAGCCCCACATTCTTCAGGTGACCTCTAATGGAATCAAGGAGGAGTATCGAGCCAGGTGGATTGTCGATGCAACAGGCAGGGGACGGCTGCTCCAGCGCAAGAACCGGCTTATGAAATCTACAGGTCATAAGATCAATGCCGCTTGGTTCAGGGTGAAAGGTGATATTGATATTGATGACTTTTCCGATGACAGCGAGTGGCGGGGAAAGTTCGATCCAGGCGTGAGACGGCTTAGTACAATTCACCTGATGGATAAGGGATATTGGGTGTGGATGATTCCCCTCTCATCTCACAATACCAGCATCGGCATTGTAGCAGACCCGAGAATCCATCCGTTTGAACAATTCAATAGTCTTGATAAAGCATTTGATTGGTTATCGCGCAATGAACCACAAGCGCATAAGCTTTTGGCGCCCAAACAAGATGAAGTAATGGATTTTAAGGTGCTCAAGCATTATTCCCATCATTGCCAACAGGTTTATTCCAACCAAAGATGGGCTATTACGGGTGAGGCCGGCCCTTTTCTGGATCCGCTCTACTCGCCCGGAACGGATTTCATTGCTATCAACAACACCATTATTACCGACCTTATTCAGCGTGATTTACAAGGTGAGGATATCGACCTCAGGAAAGAAGTTTATGAAAAAACGTATTTGTCAGTAGTCGATAACTGGATCCCCATTTACAAGGATAAATACCCTTTGATGGGCTTCACGCAAACCATGGTGGCCAAGATTACATGGGATTGGGCCTATTACTGGGCATTCTTGTCCTTGCTTTTTATCAATGGTGGATTTACGAACCTGCGGGTTTTGAAAGAACTATTCAGCTCCAATACCAGTACAGGACGTCAGTTAAACGCACTCAACCAAAACGTGCAAAATATGTTTGTGGCCTTTAGCCACTATGATACTGAAGATTGTCCAAATGCGTATGTTGATCCCATAGATTTACCGTCAGTTAAGTATTTTTACGATGATCTGGACCATCAATACAATGGGAATGAGTTGATTGGCAAGATCCAACAGAACTGTTCTGTTTTGGAGCAATACGCTGCGGAACTCTACAGACGCTTTAGCAGTATAGCACATGGAACAAGCTACGATATTGATGTTGATCCTTATTCAATGGATTTGCAACAAAATCGCAACTTTGCAGGTGACCAATGTTCTTCTGACCATGTAAAGTCTTTTGATTGTGGAATTGCTGATGAAATTGACCATATTTGGCTATATTCAGGAGTCGGAGTAACTTAACTGCCAGAATCAAAAATGAATTAGCAAACGAAAACCAATTGCCAAAGGCATGGACAGGGATCAATTAAAAAACGAGCTGAAACAGCATATCATCAAATACCTCAACCTAACAGACCTTTCTCCTGAAGACATTTCGGATGAAGACCCTTTATTCGTGGAGGGATTGGGGTTGGATTCGATCGATGCATTGGAATTGCTCGTTTTGATCGAGCGTGAGTACGGTATCAAAATTAACAACACAAAAGAAGGCAAGGAGATTCTTGTCAATGTGAATACAATGGCCGACTACCTCCAGAAAAACGCTGTCAAAGGAGTCCAATGACCCCCGTTTATATCACCGGCTTGGGTATGATCTCACCCCTTGGTTTCGGTAAAAATGCCAATCATCTACATCTGCTGAGGGGCCAGTCAGGTATAAGAACAGCTCAACATCTCAACTCCAGGTTTGCTAACGAGTTGTTGTTCGGTGAAGTGCCATCATCAACCGATCAACTTCACCATAACCTCTCATTTAATACAGATGGACTGACAAGAACAGATCTACTGGCTCATACAGCTTTAGAAGAGGCTATCAGCGATACCGGGCTTACCGCAGATCAACTCTTGTCTTCTACGTGCTCCTTGATTTCATCCACAACAGTTGGTGGTATGTATAATATGGAAGAGCTGTACAACGATGCCAAAAATATCGGTGAGGGTTCGGTCTATCATCGGTCTTAGTCTGGCCAAACGTTATGGAGTAAAAGGGGTAACGTGTACCATTAATACCGCATGTTCAGCTTCAGCCAATGCCATTATGATGGGAGCGAGGATGATCCGTTCCGGCCGATGCAAGCGTGCTATTGTGGGCGGTGTGGATAGCTTGGCCAAGTTTGCTGTGAATGGCTTCAACGCTTTGCAAATCTTATCTGATAAAATGTGTAAGCCCTTTGATGAAAACCGCAATGGGTTGAATCTGGGCGAAGGGGCTGCTTATTTGGTTCTGGAAAACGAAAAGCATTGCAACGGCAAGGAGCCATATGCTGAAGTACTGGGATACGGCAATACGAACGATGCCTTTCATCCGTCAACACTGTCAGAAGATGCAATAGGTGTTGCGCAGGCCATGGAAAATGCTTTGCAATCAGCCGATTTGCATGGTACTGCCATCGATTACATCAATACACATGGCACAGCAACCGAAAATAACGATAAGGTTGAGGCATTAGGGATGCAAAAAGTATTTGGCGATATTTTGCCGGCTTACAACTCTACGAAATCCTATACCGGTCACACACTTGCTGCAGCAGGTGCTGTTGAAGCGGTCTTTACTGTTCTGGGCATGCAACATGGCGAGATCTACCCCAATCTGAATTGCCATCATCCAATATCAACACTTGAGGTGCCACCTGTAAGAAGCTACAGGCAAGGAGAGGAGATCAATTGTGCCATGTCGAATTCCTTTGGCTTTGCCGGCAATTGCACATCCTTGATTTTTGGAAAACCGTGAGTTATGTACATTACCGATCTTGCGTGTCTATCGCCCCAGCCCACAAACGATGATACTTTTTGGCAAGGTGATGTCAGGGTTTTTACAGGCCATTATTATCCGGCAGTTGAGCCCTCCTATGGACAGGTGATCCCGCGCAACCTGCTACGCAAGATGGGGAAAGCAGTTAAGATGGGTGTGTGGAGTGGTATGCAGGTACTGGAAAGAAATCGGGACTGCGAGGGGATTATTATTGGCACGGCCGATGGTGCTGCTGAAAACTTCGTCAACTTTATAGGGGAAATTCTGGAATACGATGAAGGGACCTTAACCCCAACCGCTTTTGTGCAGAGTGCCCCGAACTCGTTAGCCGGCACATTGGCGTTAATGACCAAGAATACGGGCTATAACGCCACTTATGTCGATAAGGGCTCGGCTTTTGCATCTGCTTTGATCGATGCGTTGATGCTGTTTGAGGAAAAGCAGGTGTCAACCCTGCTCGTGGGCAATACGGAACAGTACTCCAGCGATGCTTATCATATTGAAAGCTTGAGTGCCTTTTTTAAGCAGCAGCCCGTTGCCTCCAACAAGCTCATCCATTCCCAAACACCGGGCACAGCATTTGGCGAGGGCTCTGCCATGTTTGCCCTTTCGGCTCAGCCCGATAGAGCATATGCCCGGGTGTGTGATGTCACACAAACCCTCTATCCTTCAAAAGATGATCTCACCTCCTTAGTAGAGACATTTTTGGAAAAGAACAACAGGCGACCCAGCGATATAGACGTGTTGGTGTTGGGATGGAGTGGCGATAACGGAACCGATCATTGGTACGATGATCTGCGCCAGGAGCTATTCCCATCAAGTGCCGTTTACAGCTTTAAAAACCTATCGGGTGAATATCCTTCATCCACAGCATTTGGCCTATGGCTGGCGGCACACATTCTCAATGGCGCAACAATACCTGAGGACTGCCAAATCCAGGCATCAACCTCAACACCTAAGAATTTGTTGCTTTACAATCACTACAGGGGGATAGCGCATAGTTTGACGCTTCTTACTGAAGGTGATCGGTAGTGAATAGTTGATTTGATGGCTTTCCTTCAATCAATCTCGCCACCATCTCACATTAAGGCGTGACAGCTTCCCGCTTTCTTCTGTAAAATTCCAGGATAATAAAATAGTGCCATAGCACACCTATTGCATATAAAGCAGCCGTTAGAAGGAGGATATAGGCGTAGCTAACATCTATCGCACGGAGACCCCGGAAAATCTGCGAGCTAATAAACCAACTGCCCGCCCAGATAGAGGCATTAAGGGCGCTCACCAGCTCCCGGTTTTGGCGGCCCACATAGTACATCATCAATTCCTGGGTCATGGGGCCGGCTACGTTCATCAGCGGTTGGCGAAGCGAGTAAAAAACAACGGCCAGGTAAACAGCGATGCCCGGGTTGCTGTAAAACTCCGTGGAAGCCAGCAGGATCAGCATAAGGATGGCAAGCGACTGGATCAGTGTAATAGCCACTTTGTAACCAAACCGCCTTTTGATGGTGGGGATCACAAAGACGCCCAATACCACCAATAAGTAGGTTAATGAGCTTAAAAGCGAGAAGAAATCCGAGTCCATGCCGTGCACTTTATAAAAGAACAAGTTGATGAAGGGAATCGTGAAGCCCGCTCCCACAGCAATGATGAGTGTGGGGATCAAAACTTTGACAATCCGGCCCCAATCGTAGCTTGTTACTGCTGATTTGAGAGGCACTTTATCCGATTTTTTCTCTTGAATGCTGATCCGCCACACGAAAAATACGCTTGCAAATCCCAGTACCGAAAAGATCTTCAACAAGAAGGCCTCATCAACTCCTGGGACATAGTGCTTAAGAAAAAAGCTCAACAGACCCGTTGTAAAGATGGATAAGCTAAAGGTTTGAAAATGCAGGGATATCCCCTCTGAATGTTGATCCTCATCCGAGTTGAGCAGGATGAAAGGAATAGAAGTGACTCTTATACTCGTGAAGGCAACCCCCCAAATAACCATGGACGTGTAAAGCAGGGGGTCCAACCGGTTGGTAGCTGCATAAATAATGGATAATGATGCTAAGGGCACAACAATTGAGGCAAAGTAAAAGAAGGGCTTGAGGTGGCGCCCCTTGATGAAAAGCCCCAGCGGAAATGATGCGGCCATAATAGCAAGGAAGCGATACGATACGATATTGGCAATCAAGTGATCTTCATAGCCATTTTTGGCAAGAAAGTAGTTGAACAACAAGAAAAAGGAAGCGTTGATCAGATTGAGAAAGAGCTGGGCAATGATCAGATTGAGAATAGCCGGTTTGATCCGCTGATATGATTGCCAAATTTCCTTCAATCGGGTGAGCATCTTTGGTGATTATAGGAGAATTACCCTTCTCGCTGAAAAACGTGCAAAAGTATTCTTTCTCCGGGAAAGAAACCTGTTTCCCAAAGGTGAAGCAACGGGCTATTTTGCTTTATTTAGACGCATTCTAAATAGAGTAGCGAAAATGGCTTATCTTTGCAAAGCAATTCTATCATCCTCTAAAATAGCCGTTGAAAGAAGCTATGGCAGAAAAGCACAAGGAG
>PXTV01000100.1:0-3323 GCA_003022985.1 Bacteroidetes bacterium SW_11_45_7
TTGCCTATTTCCCCATTTCGTTTTTAGCCGCTTTTTATGCCGATAACCTGCGTAAAAAAACGGATCGATGGGCTTGGTACAACACGCTTGGCTTATTTGTGATAGGAGGCCTCATCGCTATTGTTTTAGCTGCTGTGCCCTTTGTTGGCAAAAACACCGAATGGCTGTTCCCTTATATCAACGATCCCTTTGCCAAAGCCAATCTTAGTGCTGATGTCAAATGGACGGGAGTGGAATCCGTCATCGGGTTCTTCTATTTGGCGCTCTTGATCATCGGCTACATCATGATCCGCAAACAATTCTATTTGCCGGGTGTGGGGACATTTTTCCTTGCTACTTTGATAACCGTCCAGTCGGTGATGATGGTTATTGTGCCCAAAATTGAAGGCTATACCCAACGAGCTGCCATCGCGTTCTACAAGGAACGACAAGGAGAGGATTGTTACGTTGAGGTACTCGGTTTTAAGAGTTTTGCCCATTTGTTTTACGCGCGGAAACTACCGAAAAATGCGGCTGCCAATACCCCCAAACCAGAGGGAATGCCTTTTCAGAAGTGGTTGTTGAAGGGGGCAATCGACAAACCGGCTTATTTCGTGGCCAAAATAACGCATGCAGATAAGTATAAAGAGATGCCTGCATTGACAGTGATCGATGAAAAAAACGGCTTTGTGTTTTTCAAACGGGAACCATAATGTTTTGAAATGTTACGTTTGAGCAAGATGTGACGAGTTACGTTGAGAAATAGATAATAGAATAATACGGTTACTGGTTCCAATGGTTGTGAGTACAAAAATGCGGCTAAAGCCGCTATGATGAATTGATTGTTACCCGTTGGCTGAAGCCAACGGCAATGAATATTGAATAACTTTCCAAAAGTTTTCCGTTTTAGGGATTTCATGTACCGCCTTTTTTTTCGGTAACTTTTGGAAAGTTGCCAGCCAAGGGTTCAAAAGCATGTACAACAGTGGCTTTAGCCACATTGTTGTCAGGAACCTCTAACCGCTTTACTCTAAAAGATAATTCGATGAAATAGCGTTGGGCTCGATTTTTTTGCAATAAACTTCCGCAATAGCCTTATTCGTTATTAAGACGTCTCAAAGTATGTCTGCTGTTCTGCTTTGAAATGAATTCGATAAGATGGCAATGAACCTCTACTCCTGTGAATTATCTCATAAGATGCTCGTTGCGCAATCGCATCTGTTTGATTTTTAATTGTCCGTTATTACTTTTAATCTATACCCGTGAAATAACTGTTATGGGCAATCAGTACAGAGAAGTAGTAGCCGAACTGCTCAATAAAGCAGGCCTTACGCTTAACGGTGACCAATCTTACGATCCTCAAATCCACGATGAGCGGTTTTACAAACGTGTGCTGTCTGATGGCTCACTGGGCTTAGGCGAGGCCTATATGGATAGCTGGTGGGAGTGCGAGCAGCTCGATGAGTTCTTTAACCGACTGCTGAGGGCGGCATTGGATAAAGCTGCACCAAGGAATGCCAGGACCGTACTAACCTATCTCAAAGCCCGTTTGCTCAACCTTCAATCGATGGCCCAAGCCACGAAGAATGCTACCCACCATTACGATCTTGGCAATGCGTTTTTCAAGAGTATGCTGGACAAGCGAATGGTCTATACTTGCGGCTATTGGAAAAATGCTGATAATCTCGATCAGGCCCAGGAAGACAAGCTCGACTTAACGTGCCGCAAGCTACACCTTCAACCGGGCATGCGCATCCTGGATATCGGTTGTGGTTGGGGCAGTTTTGCCAAATTTGCCGCTGAACGCTACGATGTCCATGTAACTGGTATCAATGTTTCAGAGCCACAGCTTCAACTTGCCCGCGAATCGACCGAAGGACTGGATGTGCAGTTTTTCAATATGGATTACAGAAACCTCACCCAAGACCTTGGCGTTTTCGACAGGATCGTCTCATTGGGGATGTTCGAGCATGTGGGCTATAAGAATTTCCGCTCTTATTTTAAAGCTGCTAAGCGCTGCCTCAAGAAGAATGGCATCTTTTTGTTACATACCATAGGGGCAACTGAATCAGCCATTGCGCCCGATCCCTGGATTGCCAAGTACATCTTTCCCAATTCCAAGCTGCCCAGCCAAAAACAGACTCACGAAAAGATGGAGGATTTGTTTGTTCTGGAGGACCTCCACAACTTTGGCGAGGATTACGATCCTACGCTTATGGCTTGGTTCGGGAATTTTAAGGCGAATTGGCACAAGCTGAAGGATTACTTTGACGATACCTTCTACCGTATGTGGACCTACTACTTGCTCTGTTGTGCCGGCTCATTCCGTGCCCGTAAGAATCAGTTGTGGCAAATGGTGGTAACACCGGAGGGGCTGCCGCACGGCTATGAACCTGTCCGTTTTACGAAAAAGACGGAACTGCCGGAAGGCGGGTAGAGTAGCAGCATAAGTGTTGATCAACCTGCCATTGAAACGCCAACCATTCTTACCTAAACTTTTTATCCTTGTGGTTTGTAATGATGGAAAGATCCATTTAACATCCTCATGACCAATACAGCCAACCATCACGCCATTATCCTCTTTGATGGGGTTTGTAATTTTTGCAACAGCAGTGTGCGCTTCATCATTGAGCGCGACAGCGGCAAACGTTTCCGCTTTGCTTCCCTTCAATCTCCTTATGCTGTCGATTTGCTGAACCAACATGGCGAAGAACCCGGCAAGCTCAATACAATTGTATTATTGCAAGATGGTATCTTGTACAAAAAATCCTCGGCAGCATTGCAAATTGCCCAACAACTTGACGGTTTATGGCCTGCTATGGCTATTTTTAAAATTGTACCGGCCTTTATCAGAGATGCTGTGTACAATTTTATAGCGCGCTACCGTTATCGTTGGTTCGGCAAACAAGATAGTTGTCCCGTGCCGCCTCCCGGTATTCAAGAGCGGTTTATTAGCACGGAGACCTGAACAGGGAAAATCATCCAAATCCCCGCCAAATCAGCTATTTTTGTGGGAATGCGTCAACGTGTCATCGATAAGGTCACGTCAATTTCTCCACAACCCCATGTTGTCAAGTGGAGCATACCGGTTCTGATAGCCGTACTGCTGTTCGGGCTTACCTATTGCCAATCCAGCCAGGAAATTGCCAATGAACAAAAGGATACTCCGGAGTTTCTGAATCTCCACGATACGGTGGACTACGTTGGTATGAATACCTGCCGGGAATGTCATGGTAATGTACACAAGTCCTTTATGAAAACCGGCATGGGGCAATCCTTCGACTCGGCTTCCCGTGCTAAAAGCGCTGCCTCCTTCGGGGATCATGCTGTTGTGTACGATTCGG
>PXTV01000100.1:3403-7342 GCA_003022985.1 Bacteroidetes bacterium SW_11_45_7
AAAAAGGGGTATGGGATTTGGCTCCGGGCTTTGAGGAAGGAGCCAGCTCCCGTTTTAGCCGTCAAATTGGCCAGGAGTGCATGACGTGTCACAATGGTCTGCCCGATTTTGAGGAACGATCCAGGAACAAATTCCACTCCGTGAAAACAGGGATCGATTGTGAGCGTTGCCATGGGCCTGGCGAGCTCCATGTTGAACGCAAACGGGCGGGGAAGATCATCGATACATCGCAATATGCGGATAGCACAATTGTCAACCCGGCCCGGCTGACTAAAGAGTTGCAGATGAGCTTGTGCCAGCGTTGTCATCTCCAGGGGAATGCAGTTCTCAAGGAAGGCAAGTCCTGGAAGGATTTTCAGCCGGGCATGCACCTGGACTCGATTATGAATGTTTTTTTACCTGAGTACAAGGGGCAAGAAGATCGTTTCATCATGGCCTCACAGGCTGAGCGCCTCCGCGAAAGCGCGTGTTACACCCAATCGGATATGAGCTGTATTACTTGCCACAATCCACATGTGTCAGTAGAGGAAACGAGCATTGCCACATTCAACAGCAAGTGCCGGAACTGCCACAACGGAGCCGGTAAGAAAAGCGAATGCACTGAGGACATGGCAACACGCAATAAAGAGGATGATAATTGTACCGGCTGTCATATGCCCAAATCCGGCAGCATCGATATTCCGCACGTGTCCATTACCGATCACCACATCAAAACCAGACACGATAAAGACCAGGAGAATATCAGTTATACGGAAGCGCAGAAGATCCAGCAATTTGTCGGCTTAAAGTGCATGACCAAGGAAAATCCGAGCAACTACGAAATGGCCATGGGCTATCTTTCATTTTACGAAGAATTTAGCAAGGGCAGGTATTTGCTCGATTCCGCTAAAATATTCATCGAGCAGCGCCCGCAAGGTGACCTTGTGCCCTGGCTCAAGCCCATTGTGAAATATCACTTTCTGCGGAATGATTTCGCTTCTATCCGCACCTATGCTTCACGTGTTAGGCTGGATTCGGTCCAGGACGAATGGACCAATTACAGGATTGGTGAGGCCTATTTCCAGGCCAAACAGTATCAAAAAGCGTTGAAGTATTATCAACAGGCAGTTAATAAGAAACCGTTCAATCTCGCTTTTCAGAATAAGCTGGGAAGCACATATTTCCAACTGGGCAATTATCAAAAAGCGGAGCGCGTCTTTCGGCTGATCCTCACAGAAGACCCGCGGCAAAAAGAGGCGATGGCCAACCTTGGATATCTGCTTTTGCGCAAAGGCCGGAAAGAAAGAGCGAGCGACTACTTCAAAAAAACACTTTCCCTGGATCCCGATTATTTACAAGCTATGTTTAACCAGGCAGCACTTAGCTTGCAAAACAAGCAGTGGGAAAAAGCAAGAACCATTCTCCAGAATATCCTTAAAAAAGATCCCGGCAACAGCAAGGCGCAACAACTTCTGCAACGCCTTGATGCAATGGAGAGAAGAAGCTAATGGCAAAACAGAAGAAGAAACAGCAAAAGAAAAAAGGCGGGCGGGCTATTCGTTATGCCATTGTTATTGTGGTGCTGATATTGCTTGCTGTAGGCGCGCGTGAAGCATGGCGCTATTACCATATGATATACGGTGAGAATGTTTACGGGGATAAGGATAAATACGTTCTCTACATTCCAACGGGGGCAGATTTTGAAACTGTACGCGATTCTCTTCACCAAAACAGCATTATTCAGGATACAGCGAGTTTTCGATGGGTTGCCAATCAGATGAATTACAGCAAGAACATTCAGCCCGGCCGCTACTACATCAAACCGGGCATGAGCAACAGGGCTCTCCTGAAGTTGCTCCGCTCAGGGGCTAAGAAGCCTGTTAAGGTCACATGGCAAAAATTCCGCCTGAAAGAGAATTACGTGAGCTACATTAGCGACAAGTTGGAGCTCGATTCCGCATCCCTTATGGCACTCTTGCAAGATGACGTGTTTCTCCGCCAGTACGGGCTAACGCCCGAGAATGTGATGGTGATCTTTATACCGGACACGTATGAGTTCTATTGGAACACGAGTGCTTCCGATTTCTTTGACCGTATGTGGAAGGAGTACAACAAATTCTGGATGGATCAGCGCAAACGAAAAGCCGAGCAACACAACCTTACACCCGTTGAGGCAACCATCCTTGCCTCCATTCTGGAAGAGGAGACGCAAGTCGAAAAGGAAATGAGCAAGATAGCAGGCGTTTATTTGAACCGGTTGCATAACAATTGGAAGCTTCAGGCCGATCCCACAGTGAAATATGCTGTTGGTGATTTTAGTATTAGACGAGTGCTCGACAAGCACGTTAATACAGAATCTCCCTATAACACCTACCGAAACCAGGGCATACCGCCAGGCCCCATTTGTACACCACCCATTAACGCCATTGAAAGTGTGCTCAATGCTGAGGAGCACGATTATTACTACTTCTGTGCCAAACCGGACATGTCGGGCGAGCACGTTTTTGCCAAAACGCATCGTCAACATATTCGCAATGCCAGGGCTTTTCAACGTGCGTTGAACGAGAGAAATATTTACCAATAGGAACGGATGGGATGGGTCTCTTCATAAAAGAACATGATGACAAAAAATTGACTATATGCCTTCACATATACAACATGAGATTGCGCAAAATCTCGATCTTGACCAGCTAACAGCCCTGCGCAAGGAGATTCATCAACATCCGGAGCTTTCCCATTATGAGGGGCAAACGGCTGAACGGATCAAGCGCTTTCTGACCCAATACAATCCTACGGAGATCATTGAGAGCATTGGCGGTTCAGGGATGATTGCCCTGTGGACCTTTTCCGAAGACGGCCCAGCAGTGCTGTTTCGTTGTGAGCTGGACGCTTTGCCCATACAGGAGATCAACGATGACTTACTGTATAAATCGGTAGTTGCCAATGTAGGGCACAAGTGCGGTCACGATGGCCACATGGCCAGTGTGGCGGGGTTGGCACAGCTTCTCCATCAGAAGCCCTTTACACGCGGCAAGGTTATGCTCCTTTTTCAACCGGCTGAAGAGACGGGTGAGGGTGCCGCTGAAATGTTAGAGGATGAGAAAATGAAGGCCATCCAACCCGATTATGTGTTTGCTTATCACAATCTCCCCGGCTATCCACTCGGTCAGGTACTGACAAGGGAGAATACATTTGCGCCTGCTTCGGCAGGGATGGAAGTCTTTTTGTATGGCGCTACCTCCCATGCGGGCGAGCCGGAACGAGGCAATAGCCCCGCCCTGCCGATGAGCAACATCATTCAGGCGATCACTGATCTGCCGCAAAGCGGGCGTTACGATGGTTTTGTGCTTACCACAGTCATCCATGCGCTGTTGGGTGAGGTTGCCTTTGGGATATCGCCCGGTTATGGTGAAGTACGTGCTACACTTCGCGCACACCTCGACAGCGACATGGAGAAACTGAAACAGCAAGCTGAGGCCATCGTGAAGCAGCACGCCACCGCTAAGAACCTGGAGCACAAGATCGGCTACCGCGAGGTGTTTCCGGCAGTAACCAACCATGAGGAAGCGATGACATTTCTGAACGCGGCAATAGAAGCCGGCAAGTTGAACCAACAAACCCTTAAGGAGCCCGTCCGCTGGTCGGAGGACTTTGCCCACTTTACCAATCGCTTCCCTGGTGCCTTGTTTTGCCTCGGCTCAGGCAAAAATCAACCGGCCCTCCACAACGCTGACTACGACTACCCGGATGAGCTCTTACCGGATGCTGTTCAGTTGTTTTACAATATTGCTGACCAAATACTAAGAGAAGAAAGACATGGAAGTTGACATGATGGTAATCTTTTACCATTGTAAAGTTGGCGCAAGGGGCAAACCACTTATGATGAGTACCGCACTTAAGTGGTTATACTATCTATAAGAACAGGCTTAGGGTAAGCTAAAAAACCGGTTCATCACAAAA
>PXTV01000101.1:0-3918 GCA_003022985.1 Bacteroidetes bacterium SW_11_45_7
AAAAGGAAGAGACCAACAGAAAACTGGACGCCAAAAAACACGAACACGGGCTCCTTAAGAGCTTGGTGGACAACCTGGAGGGCTTTCCCGAATCTATCAAATATCTCAAGAAGAATGCCGGGTGGGCTAAGCAAGCCCCTCTCCTCTCGGATATAATCTACACGCCCGAAGCGTACAGAGCAGCCATCGAGAGCTATCTGGCGCCCTGGTTGAACTACTACATTCTTCCCTCGTACCAGGACGCTGTTAAATCGATCAACCTCTTAAGCGAAGCCGGTAAAGGGCGCGCCCATTTCTTCATTCTTAATGAATTCGACCATTACACGCCCCGGGCGCCCGAAATTGTACAGCACGCCACACCTGCTACAGAGATCATCGAGGTGGATGAGAAATACCATCGCTTGGCAGCATACCTGCTGGACAATGTGTACCTGCTCCCGGACAAAGAGCATTTGGAAAGTGCTTTAAAGGAGCTCGCCAACAAAGAGCACCTGACGCTGATGACGCAAAACGGGCAGTTTATCAAATCAGCTTATGCCTTGGCCGGTGGGTCATCGGGCTTGTTTCAGGGAAAACGGCTCGGCCGGGCCAAGAACCTGGAAAAGTTGAAGAAGGAGATCAATCAACTGGAAAAAGATCTGACCAATATCGATAAACAGCGCCAGGGGCAGGAAGAGGAGTTGCAAAGCTACCGGCAGACATCTCAGCAGAAGAAGATCGACCAGGTGCGGCTGGCTGTTACCGATATCGGGCAACGCATTGTGAGCATCAAAACCCAAAAGGAGAACCTGGCCAACACCATTGAACAAGCCGATAACAAAAAAGCAACGCTGGAAGAGCAGATGAAGGAAGCGCAAGCCAAAAACGACAAATTGGACGAGGAGCTACAGCAGCTCACTCAGCAGGAAGAGAAACTCAACCAGGAAGTGCAGGAAGCTGAAGACCACTTCAACCAAATTGCTGCAACCCTTAACGAATCTTCTGAGAAGCAGAATCAGCAAAATATCGACTACCACAAGCTCAACAATGAACTCGATAGCACAACAAAAGAGATCGATTACAAATCCGCACGCTTAGAGGAATTCAAGAAGAGCATCGAGGAAGATAAGCAGAAAATGCAGGAAGCGGAGCAGGAACAGTCCAACAACAACGAGAAAATCACCAGTATCGAAAAGGCGCTTCAAGAGCTAACTGCCAAAAAAGAAAAACTGCAAAACCAGTTACAAGCTGATGAAAAAAGGTATTACAACAAGCGCGGGGAGGTCAATGAAGCGGAGGAGAAACTGGGCAATCTCAATAAAAAGAAACAGCAGCTCGACAATTTCGGAGAGATCAACCCCATGGCTGTTCAAGCCCATGACGAGATGAAACAGCGGCACGACTTTATCAGCGGTCAGAAACAGGACTTGCTGGACGCCAAGGAATCGCTTCAACAAACCATGCAGGAAATCGAGGATACGGCCGAGCAGAAATTCCGCGGAGCATTTTCGCAGGTACGCGAGAACTTCATCAGTGTCTTCCGCAAGCTTTTTAGCGAGGAGGACGATTGCGACCTGCAGCTCGAAGATGACAACAATCCGCTCGATTCGCGCATCGAGATCATCGCCAAGCCAAAGGGCAAAAAACCGCAAACCATCAATCAGCTTTCCGGTGGCGAAAAGGCCATGACATCCTTAGCGCTGCTGTTTGCGCTCTATCTCCTCAAACCGGCTCCTTTCTGCGTGCTGGATGAGGTGGACGCCCCCCTCGATGACACCAACATCAGCAAATTCAACCAAATGATCAGGGAATTTGGCCAGGACTCCCAATTTATCCTTGTTACGCACAACAAGCAGACCATGACCTCTGTGGATGTCATCTATGGCGTCACGATGGCGCAGCAAGGCATTTCAACTGTTGTGCCCGTGGATTTCAGGGAGTTGGAGGAGCAGCGGGCTTGATGTGGAATTAGCAATTAATAATGAGGAATGGGCGATTGCGATCTCTGGTCAAATGCACCGAATAGCAAGATCATCCATTTGCTCAAAACTTAATGGATAATCTAAATGGCAAGTCAGCCGTTTTTTCCTGCAAAAAATGCTAATCTGTCTTGAACGTGTCATAAATACCGTGAATCTGACATGCATTACTGAAAGAATTGCACTCTTATAGACAAAATATCAGTTGGTTATGTAGGGTTGATCATTGGCACACCGGTTGCTTCTATTAGGGTGAAATCAAAAAATTGATTGTGAAACCAAAAATAAAGGAGGTTCACCATGACACTCTTAAAACGAACCGGTACAACAGCAAGACCAACAACACATCCCATGTTCTCAAACATCCTGGAAAACTTCTTCAACAACGACTTGGGTGATTTCTTCAGTGATTTTGAAGGGGAAAGTGTGCCGGCAGTCAACGTAAAAGAAGACAACGAAAACTACAATATCGAAGTGGCCGCTCCCGGTATGGAGAAAAAAGACTTCGATGTGAGCGTTGAAAACGGTGTTCTGAACATTTCAGCTCAACATCAAGAAAAGGACGAAGACCGGAATGATAACTACACAAGAAGAGAATTCAGCTATCGTTCATTCAAGCGTTCCTTCACTCTCCCTGAGTCAGTAAAGCATGAAGACATCCAGGCGAAGTACGAAGATGGTATCCTGCGGATAACAATCCCCAAGAAAGAAGAAGCCGGGAAAGAGGACACCAAGAAGATCGAAATCAGCTAAATCTTCGATGTTCCTTGGAATCAAAAAGCTGTCCATGTATGGGCAGCTTTTTTTATATGAAGGCAAAATTGTTGTCATACAAAAGTTCAAGACAAGCAGTGACCAAAGAATAAAAATCCTGGATTTTTTTGGTCAATCAATACGAATTGATTAACTTAATGGAATACACCAATTGCGATGTCAATTAAAAACCAGAGCTGTTGGTAAAACAGAACTATGCCTGGTTAAACGAGTGTTTTTCATTTAAGAGTGCTTTAGCACAGTTACTTAAAAAATATTTAGGGATCGCATAGGATAAAAGCTGTTAAAAAGTAGCAATCAATTTCTTGTCACCTTCACAATCTTATACTCATGAGCGTCACTTCTACAATCACCTGCCCTCACTGTTTGCAAAAAAGCAAAGAAACAATCCCCCCTGATAAGAGCATTTTTATCTATCAGTGTAAATTTTGCGAACTGTTGATCATCCCTTCTTCAGGAAACTGCTGTGTTTTTTGCGAGTACGGGACTGTTGCCTGTCATGCTGTTGAAGAAAAAACGGATCAAAAGACAAATGATTGATGCTTTTACAAGACAACTTTTCACACGACCAATTGTAACCTTGGTTGAAACTTGTTAGGCAAAACGTTGAAGAATGGACTCCACCGAAGCGAGATAGCCACCGCCAAACAGGTTCACGTGCACCATCAGCGGATAGAGATTGTACACATCAATGCGTTCTTCAAAGCCGTTGGCCAAAGGGTAGACTTCATTATATCCTTCGTAAAACTTCTTGTCAAACCCACCAAACATGTGGGTAAACGCTATATCCGTTTCCCGGTGAGCAAAATACACGGCCGGATCAAGGATACATGGCTCTCCGCTATTATCAACAATATGATTGCCTCCCCACAAATCGCCATGAACCAATGCCGGTGGCTCTTCAGGGAAAAAACCATCGAGTTGATGGAACAATTGGTCAAATTGGCGTGCATGCTTTTGCCGAACAGCTCCGGCATCTCTTGCCATTTTGAGCTGGGGTCTTATTCGCTCTTCTATAAAAAAATCAGGCCAATGATCATGATGATGATTGTATTGAGGTAACGACCCAATATAATTGTTGTGATCCAGCCCAAAAGATCGACTGGTCATTTTGTGAACATGGGCTAATTTTTGGCCGAATTGGCGGTAAAAATCAGGTACGCGTATGCCACCTTGAATGTATTCC
>PXTV01000101.1:3999-8683 GCA_003022985.1 Bacteroidetes bacterium SW_11_45_7
CATGCTGCTTGATTGATGCACCCCCCTCCTATCATCGATTCCTGTTCAATGATCACATCTTGCTGAAATCGATTTCTCAAAAGCGCTAGAACATCTTGCTTTACTTCTTCCGGGATCATACCAGCTTTGTTCTATGACGGCCAAATTTTGGAATAAAAAAGCCACCAATATGGTGGCACATGTAGTGAATACAGAATCTTGTAAGCGTAAAGCAGAGCAATGATCACATGTCACTATTTCTCAGTATTGGAGTAACCTTTTTTGATAGCGAATTTAACAAGGCCTGCTGTATTTTTACAATCCAACTTGTCTATGAGATTTCTGCGATGGGTGTCAACTGTTCGTTGACTGATTTCCAAAGCTTCACCTATTTCAATGCTGGTCTTTTCTTCAGCTATGAGTTTGAGGATATCCTTCTCCCTTTCCGTAAGAACAACCTCCTCAGGTTCAGTTGTGTTGGCAACACCTTTCTCACGTAAATACTCAGACACCATCATATCCAATACGCGGCTACTAAAATAATTCTCACCGGCCATAACCATTCTTACGGCTTTCATGATCTCTTCACTGCTCGAGTTCTTCAAAATGTAGCCGGAAGCTCCTGCTTCTAACATTTTGCTAATGTAATCCTGTTCATCGTACATAGAAAGGGCCAACACAACAATATTGGGATATTTCTTATCAATTGCTTGAGTAGCTTCAATGCCATCCATATCGGGCATTTTAATATCCATAATCACCAGCTCAATATCCTTGTGCTGCTCAAGTTTATCGAGCGCATCCTGACCCCCTTCTGCTTCAGCAACAATTTCAACCTCTTCTTGCTGCTCCAAAAGTGTTACCAGACCAAATCGAATAACCGGATGATCGTCAACCAGTAAAATTTTTGTCTTCGTCATAGGACTCCTCAATTGGTATTTCAATGATTGCGTTTGATCCTTTGCTGTCATTTTCATGTAACTCGAATAACCCCTTTAAAGCTTTAACGCGGGCTTGGATATTACTGAACTCCCGTGAATTGTCTAATTTATTATTCGTTTTGCTCCAATCACCATCATCTGTTAGACGAACTTCCAATTTATCAAGTCGTCTTGCCAATGAAATATCTACGGATTTTGCATTCAAATGTTCGATTGAATGATGGAGCAATTCTTTGATGACCTGATATATTCCAACTTCCAGGTTCTTAGGCAAATCGAGTGAATGGACATTTGAATAGGAATTTATCCGGCATTTCTTCTCTTTGCGGTATTGATGGATAAGCGAATGCAGCGCAGTTGTGAAGCCGAAGTCAGAAAGCACATCCGGCATAAGATTATGCGAGATTTTTCTCACTTCTTGATTAGCCTTCTCAATTGTGTTATTGACCACCTCAAAAGACGCACGTTTGTTATAGGACATTTGTTTCAGGTCTTTTGCCAGCGACTGCAACTGCATTTGTGCACCGTACAATTCCTGGGATGGCCCTCCCTGAAGTTTTTCAGCAATACGTTGCCGTTCCCAATCCTGCCCCTCCAGATATGCTTTTAACAATCTCGCCTCAACATCTTTTATATCAGTAATATCCTGCATCAGAATGATGCCGTAATCGACCTTCCCATCGTACTCTTTTAGCGATGTAATATGAATGGCATAATGCCGGCCTGCAAAAACATCTTCAAAGTACTTGTTATCCCCATTCAGGGCCATGTTAAAAAACTGCTGCATCTTTTGGCCCGGAAGAGGATCATAGATATTATCCAGGGGGAAATCATTGATGGTTCTGCCTGTCATATCATATGCATTTGAACCTGTAATATCGGGCAGAAACGTGTTGCCCTCAACCATGTGAAGGCGATACTCCGGATCGAAAAGAAGAATACCTGTTTTGGGAAGATTTTGAAGCACCTTTTCATATAACTGCTTCGATTGGCGAATCTCCTTTTCAGCCAACTTTAATTCTGTGATGTCAATGGCAAACCCTATTACACCCTTTTTTCGGAATCTGTCCGGAAATACGTAATTTTTGAACCACCAGGGCTGCCCATTTTTCATACCGGTTCCTATAAAGTTAATTGTATGCCCGTTTAAAGCATCTTTTATGTGATGGGCGATGTGCGGATAATGCTCAAAAATATTTTCACCGATTAGTTCATGATCCCGGAGGTCAAGCTTGGCAAGCCCTTTTCCTTCAATTTCCAGAAATGTTCCTTGTTCATCTATCCGAAAGCTGAATGCAGGTAATTTGTCAGCTATTAGGTTTACCATTTGACCGGTCTCGTCCAGCGAATGATGTGGTTGATGATGGTGTGGCGACCGGGTTGCTGTGTGCTTTTTCAATGACTGATCATCATGAGATTCCGGTTGACGATGGTTCTTTTGCTCAAGGTTGGTTGGGAATCTGTTGAATAGAATAGCAACGATAATGGCACTCATGCCGGTAAATAGCACGCCACTGTATGAAGAAACGAATGCAAGAGAGGGATAGAAGTTGATAGCGAATTGAAGAATCCACTGTGTAGCAGCAACTGTTAAAGCGGTGACAACAATGTATAAAGAGAGATATTTGGCTAAACCATTATTGAAGTTAAAAAACTTTTTCACTGGTAGGGCACCTTTTAATTACCATAAATTTACGATAAAAAACTCCCGCTAAGGACTCATTTTTTATCTTTCGGTTGTTCTATTTCAAAGCATTTCATCTCGGCAATTATAAATAATTCATGACAAGTTCATTTACGTATTTCTACTTAGTAGATCACTATAATTTGTAATAAAAATGCTTTTTTGCCATACCTTCGGTAAGAAATGACCATTCCGGGAAATAGCCACACTACATGATGGGAAATTTGTGGCAGGCACTAAAAGGTTAACTGTATTTGCGTTGAATACTTTCCGTCAACACCCTGTACACAGCTTGCAGTTCGGGTTCATTTTTGAGGCGGTCCAGGTGCTCCGTTATAACTTGCCGGTCATTGCGCATAGCAGGACCCGTTTGCACGTCAGATGGCTTATGATGACGCACCTTTTGCCATGTCTCCTCCAACAGGGGGCGCAACAAATCGAAATCCATGTTGTGCTTGCTCAGAAGTTCTTCGGCACAAGCAAGCATATGGTTTGTGAAATTATTGAGAAAAACAGCAGCTATATGAATGGTCTTGCGCTGTTCGGAATCGACAGGATGAATTTGGTTACTGATGGTTGATGCAAGGGCCTTGAGCTGTTGATATGTCTCTGAAGAGCTTGCCTCAAGACAAATGGGTGCTTGCGTCAGATCGAGTTCTTGATCAGCCCGGAATGTTTGCAGCGGATAGAATACGCCTGATTCAGGAGCTGCATTGCTAAGTTGGCTCAATGGAACAGTCCCCGAAGTATGAACCAGAGTTCCCCGGGGTAGAGATAGGTCTTTGACGATGTTTTGCACCGCATCATCCTGCACAGCTACTACATAAACATCGGCATCTTTCATAAGACTGTTCAGATCATCTGCAGGCTGCGCATCAACTTGATCTGCCAGGTTCTTCGCTTTGTCAAAATGGCGATTGATAATTTGCAGAATATCGACACCTGCCTGATAAAAACCCTTTGCCAGATGAGTGGCTACGTTGCCCGCTCCTATGAAAACAACAGATTGAGATGACATTGAGCAAATTTAATTGAGATAATTGCTATTGCATAGGCAGCCAGCGTTTCAGTTGTTTCTCGTTTTTTCTTGCTTTTAGCCAATCGCTTGTTTTCCTGTCGTCTGCGTACAATACTTATGGCAAAACCGAGCACCATAATGATACAACCAGCCCAAAGGACATTCATGTAAGGAAAGATAATTGCTTTCATGATTATGAAATTCCTGTCATCTTCATCTTCAATATAGCCGATTACCATTTTCTCCTCTTGCGGCTTAATTTCCATCAGGCGAAATTTCATACCGAGTGCGGGAACCTCATCATCATAATAATTTGCCCGTTTATCACGGATCACGTAGACAGGTTCTGCGTGTTGTGTCTTGCCTTCTATCCCGCCAATAGTGAGTTTGGCGCCCACTGCAATATCCCCTTTTTGTTTATCGTATTCGGGATGCTCCGGATAAGGATTCATCTCTTCAAGCACCACGAATTTATTGGACGTCCAGATCGTGTCGCCCACTGCTATTGTCCGGGTTTCGTACTCTTTCTTTTCTTTGTCTTCTTCTTCATCCTTGGGCACGGATGATACGTGCGTGTAAACGTCTTGTGTAAGGTAGTTTCTGGTAGCCGGGCTCGCTGTTATGCCCATCCTGGGATTAATTTGCGCATAGGGCTGCAAGACGAATTCCTCAACTTTCTCGCCCTCTTGATTCATACGCTCGTATTTTACATTGTAATACGTGTTAGCGCCAACAGTGGTATCACCCTGGTAAGTGACGAAGTAATGGCCCATTGGTTTAGGGGTACCCTCCCAAAGCAATATGTTTTCTCGTTTTTGTTTCTCACTCATTTCATCGCCAAAGTCTATACCTTCACGATTGATCGAGATCACTTGCTGGTTGTAATTGGAAATAAGAACGCCAAGCATGATGAGGCCAAATCCAACATGGGCAAATGAGGCGCCAGCCATCCGTAAATTGCCCTTCAATTTGATAAAGAGGTAAGCAGCATTGGCAATTACGGCAAAAAACCCTGCAAATAACATGAGCGTATAATGAAGAACCAGGATATCGAGCGCATAC
>PXTV01000102.1 GCA_003022985.1 Bacteroidetes bacterium SW_11_45_7
CAATGACAATGGCGTCCTCTTCCAAAAGCCGTGCGACAGCTGTTGAGGAGTACAAGGAAGTAAATCCTTCCAGAATAGCAGAGGATGCAGACACGTGATGGTCTTGCTGGCATATCACATCCTTAACGCCCATTATAAGGCCGTACAGGCGACCGATGGATTCTCCACTTGCAATCTTTTGGTCAATGGTATCGGCTCGTTGAAGGGCCTCCTCTTCATAAACTTCTATAAAGGCATTGAGAGCTTGATGATCGCGGATACGGGCCAGATAATCCTCCACGACCTCTCGACAAGTGATGGTTCCCTCCTGCAGTGCGGATTGGATATCCCTAAGGCGGTTGTATTCTTGCAATTTATTGATTTTTTGAGCCGGATTCGTTTTGCTCTTGTTGTTGGGATTTTTGGTTCTGTTGGTTTTGGGTCTGATCGTTGTTGGAAGTTCCCTGGTTTTCGGCATCCTTATCCTTCATGCCCTGCTCAATTTCACTTTGAATATTGGAGCGGGCCGTGTTGAACTCGCGAATGCCCTTGCCAAGTCCTCGCATCAGTTCCGGGATCTTTTTACCGCCAAAAAGGAGAAGAATAGCAAATATGATAACGATCCATTCCCAACCTCCGGGAAATGCGAACAGGAATATTGTCAATAAAACAGTCATAATAAAGAATTTAGTAAGAAATTGGGCTTCTTAAAAACGCCTGCCTTAGGCAGGTTACAAATATCTGCAAATTTTAAGAACAGCGGTTGAAGGCATTTTCACCACTTACCTTTTACAAGCAAACACATGATTGAATAGTTCCTTTATAGCAAAAGGTTATTTAGATGATTTCAGAGCAACATTAAAAAATTCTCACCGGAATGTGCTAAGACTTACTTACCACGAACGCTTTGGCTCTTTTCCGTATTATTTGTTAACCAGCCAGAGCTCGGGATTGAGCTTTTCCGTGCCTTTCCACACCTCAAAGTGAAGCTCTGTCTTGCCATCGTTCGGATCCGTGTAGACGATGCCGACTGTATCCCCCGTGGTAAGTTTGTCACCTTCCTGTACGTAGATCTCTTTTAGATTGGAATAAACGGTAAAATACTGCCCGTGCCGCACGATAACTGCACGCTGAAAGCCCGGATTGTAAACAACATTCAGTACGGTTCCCTCAAAAACAGAATAAACCCGAGAGTTTTCGCTTGTTTTGATATTGATGCCGTTATTCTTGGTCTTAATACCTTTTAAGACCGGATGATAATGTTCGCCAAACGTGCTGGCAATCAAGCCCTTATCGACAGGCCACGGGAGTTTGTTCTGATTGTTGGAAAAATCGGCCGACAATTCGGCAGCGCCAGGCGTCTGATCAAGTGCATCAGTTTCTTCCTTTTCCTGGCTTTGTTTTTTAGCTTCACGAATCTCTTTGCGAATGATTTTCTTGATAGCCTGGTCGAGCTCTTCAGCTGTTTGCTTTTTCTCTTTGATCTCGGCACGGAGATTTTCTTCCTTATCTTTCAGTTTTGTAACCAATTCATCTTTCTGCTCCTTGGTTTTCCTGAGTTTTTCCCTTTGTTGGCTTTGTTTGGCTAATAATGCCTTTTTCTCCTGCTTTTTCTTTTCCAGATCCTCTACCTTATTTTCCAATTTCTGCTTCACCTCCTTAATGAGGCGTGCTTGTTCTTCACGGAATTCCTTGTATTGACGAAAATACTGAAGGCGGTTATAAGCCTGGTTAAACGATTCGGCTGAAAATATAAAAGCAAGTTTGTTTCGGGCGGAGAGATTTTTATAAGCATAGCGCACCATTTTGGCGTATTCCTGTTTCAAATTGTCAAGGTCGCCTTCAAAGGATGAGATGATCTGATTGGTTTCTTCCATGTTTTTGTTGATGAGCGCAATTTCCTGGCTGATGTTATTGATGAGTCGCTGCCTGATCTGAATTTGCTTCTGGAGGTTTTCAAGTTCTTCCAGCGATTCTTTGCGGTTTTCCCGCGTCTTTTTAAACATCTTGCGGGAAAGCTCAATGTCATCGAGAAGTTTTTGGCGTTTTTCCTTTAGCTCCTTTTTCTTGTTGGTTTGACTCAATCCTATTTGTGGATTGATCAGTATCAAGAACAATCCAGCTAATAAAATTGCTGCAGATAATTGTCGGGGATGGAGATGAAATGAGAGAGCCATTTTACGAAGTATGCCACAAATATCGGGGATCAATCAATTCAAGCAACCTGCTATCATCAGAAAGGTTGTAAAAACAGCATTATGCTCTTTATGATCAAAAATGCACTTATGAGACCGGGCTATTTATTCTCTTTCTTGTATTGGTCAGGGATGGAAAAAGGAAAACTCACATCATCGTTCAACTCGAGCTGTGTAAACGTCATATCCAGTTGCATCTGTTTTTCCCCTTGAAATTGAATCTGCTGCTTATAAGGGAACAATTCGTTTTTTTTCTCCCTGTAATCGCTATAGCGAACGGTCATTCTTCGCCCGGATGTCAAATCTTCAACCAGCATCCGTTCCTTGGTAAAGTTGTCGGGATTCAGCCAGATCGTTGTTTTGACTTTTTTCCCGTTTACTGTCAGAACATGAAACTGACCCTCTACAGAAGAGGATATGTCCCCTTTTTCATCTACAAAGGCATTCCCGAGCAGAACGTTTTGTACCAGCTCAAGGCGAACGGGAAATGGCAACACATCCCCGTAATTCTGAAAGGATTTTTCCGTATATTGTTTTTTGAGTCGATTGATGATTCTGACAGCATCTCGGCTTATCATCATGCGTGCTGCTTCAATGCCAAGTGTGGCAGTAATTTTGGCAAGAAAAGCACTGTCTTTCTGATATTGCAGGTTAGCATTAAATGACTGGCTGTTATCACCGTTTTGATACTGAACGCTGGCTCTTGCCGAAAAGGAATTGTAGTCTTTTTGGTGACTCATCATCTCAGCCATAAGGCGTTTGGCCTTAAGCGGTGAGAGTTCAGACGGTGAAGCAGATTCCTTTTTTGTTTTACATGCTGCAAGAAGGGCAATAATGAATAATAGGGGAAGAACCTTATTCATACAGTTCCTTATTGGCTATTTTCTTATCGATGGTGTCCGATTCAAGCCCCTGATTTTTGGCTTTTTGCCAATAACTGACTGCTTCCTGCTTTTGGCCAAGCTTGAAAAGAATATCGCCATAGTGCTCCAGAATAACAGCATCATCTGAGCCATTGTTATCTATGGCTTTTTCAATCCACTTCTTTGCTTTTTCATATTCTCCTTGTTGATAGAGAATCCAGGCGTATGTATCCTGAAAAGTGGCATTCTCAGGATCGATTTTGTTCGCCTTTTTAGACATCCGTTCCGCTTTATCCAGGTCTTCCTTTCGCAGCGAAAGATAATAGCTAAAATTATTCAGCACATAGGCATTTTCAGGCTCGTAGCTCAGAGATTTGCTGTAAGCTGAATCCGATTTGGCATGTTTCTCCAAATTATGGTAAGCATCGCCTAAATTGGCATACATTTGGGCTTTTAAAGCCTCATTGCCGCTCACAATACGAATGCCTTGCTTAAGGATATCAACTGCATCCTGGTAATTCCCAAGCTGAGAATTGGCAACACCATTGAAATAATAAACCAATGGTTGATTGGGAAAAAGTGTCAGCGCTTCTTCTGTGTGTTGAAGTAATTCATCAAAACGCTCTTGCTCAGATGTGATGAAGAAAATCTGCTGCCAGACTGAAAATTGGCTTTCATCGAGTTGAATAGCTTCTTTAAACTGATCGAGGGCAGCATCTTTCTGATCATCCTGGTTCAGCAAGTCGCCATAAATGGCATGGGCCTTGGCCTCTTCAGGATGTGTTTCAATAAGAATCCCGGCAAGGGTGAACGCCTCTTCCTTCT
>PXTV01000103.1 GCA_003022985.1 Bacteroidetes bacterium SW_11_45_7
CTGCATAGGAGGATGTTGTCCATGAAGAAGTCAGAGCAGGTGGTTCCGTCAAGGTTGTGTCAAAGGTTGCTGTGCAGTTGTTCGCATCCGTAACAACTACTGTATAGGAACCGGCCCCTACATTCTGGATATCTTCACTACTGAACTGCCCGTTGTTCCAGTTGTAGCTATAAGGGGTGACGCCTCCGCTGGCACTCAGGTTAATGGTGCCGTCAGTATTGCCCTGGCAGCTGATCTGGTAACCGCCTGCATAGGATGATGTTGTGGCTGAGGTGTTCAGGGCGGGCGACTCTGTTAAAACCGTGTCCTTGATGAGCGTACAGCCGTTATCATCTGTAATGGTTACCGTGTAATTGCCGGCTGTAACATTCTGCAAATTCTGACTGCTGAACTGCCCGTTGTTCCAGTTAAAGCTATAAGGGGGCGTGCCGCCATTGACATTCAAGTTGATGCTCCCATCGGAGGCGCCCGCACAACTGATCTCATAGCCCCCGTTAAACTGTGAAGTGGTCCAGGTGGCGGTTAGCTCTGCCGGCTCGTTGACAGTGGCGCTGTTCGTGACTGAGCACCCGTTGGCATCTGTGACTGTGACATCGTAATTGCCGGCTGGCACACCCGTTAGGTCCTGGCTGTTGGCACTGTTGCTCCAGTTGTATGTGAGAGGGGTGACGTCTTTGGCAACGTCTAAAAACACCTGCCCTGTACTGTTGCCATAGCAGGCAACATCAACTACAGAATCAGTGGAAGTGGGTTGGGGAAACACTTCCACATTTTTTTGGGCTGTGTCCTGGCAACCGTTGTTGTCTGTGGCGATGAGCTCAGCAGTATAGGTGGCACTATCGGGATAAACATGAGAAGGCGATTGCGCATTGGAACCAGCTCCATCATCAAAATCCCATGACCAACCGGAGATGGGCGAGGTGCTGGTGGTCATGTCAGTGAATTGAGTGGCTTTACCGTAACATGTGTCACCTGCTGTAAAATTGGCATTGGGCTTGGGATTGACTGTAATATCCCGCGTAATTTGATCTGAACAACCATTCACGTCCGTGACAGAAAGTTCAACAGTATATGTGCCAGGTGACGAATAGGCATGCGTGGGGTTAACATTAGTAACACTGGGATTGTTAATTGTATTGGTTGTCCCGTCTCCGTAGTCCCAAGTGATCTGGTTATACTGACTCACAACGGAATTTGTCAATGCGCAGGTATCAAGAAACACCATTCTTGCAGGCTCACCTACACATACCTCATTTTTCGAAAATTGATAATCAACATATAATTCGTAGGAAAAATTACTATAGTAACAATCCGGTTGTGATCTATTGTAGAAGCCAAATCGTCCCGGCTTGAAACACTCGCCCTGTTGCGCCTGATAGGTAGTAATTAAATTGCCATCAATATAGACTTCTATATTCGTTGACGTATAGATTAATTCGAACTGATACGTTTGATTTTGATTCCATCCATAGGGATTGTTGTTGTGGTTATCCCATTTTATATCGAAAAAAGGAGCTGTTTGATGGCATCCGAAATAATTCCCTTGATTAGCATTTGGTATATTGCCATTGATATAGGTCAAAGCCATCCCTTGAGGTGCACAATTTTGATCAGCCTGTTTCCAATCGAATAGCCAGGTGTCATAATCGTTGGTATTGTTAATCGGGTCATTAAAGCCAAAAACAAACCCCATCCAATCATCATCGCCATCTGTTGAACGGAAAGGACCGGTAATTCTTACCTTGATAAGATCAGTTTGTGAAACAAAATACGTGTCTTGACCATTTATCGATTGTTCGACTTCACTACCGCCACTTATTACGTTCCAATTCCCCTGTGAGGGATCACCCGCTTGGCTCCAGTTATTAAAATCCACATTCGTTAGGCATTGTTGTCCAAACGATGATGTGAATGGGCTAATGAGAAAAAGAATAAAAGCCAGGGAAAGAAGAATAGTGCTTTTAAGCATATGCTAAGATTATATATATGGGTTTTCGTTAGCTGCAATATACAAAAAATCAGTAGAAAAAACTCAATAATAACCTTCATGATAACTTTAGGGGCTGATAAGGGATTTCTCTATATTTGTTCACATGCACATTGTATTATTAGAGCCATTCTTTACAGGATCCCATAAAGCATGGGCTGAGCAACTCTCGCGTTTTAGTAACCATGAGATCACATTCCTTACTATGGAGGGGAAGTTCTGGAAATGGCGTATGCACGGGGGCGCTGTTACATTAGCCAGGAAGTTTAACGAGCTGACGTTTCAGCCAGATCTTATTCTCGCCTCGGATATGCTGAACCTTTCGTCTTTCCTCGCTCTTACGCGCCATCGGACTGCCAACATTCCCGCTGCTTTATACTGTCACGAAAACCAGATGGTTTATCCATGGGGAGAGCGTATTTTGCGCAATAACAACTGGCGTCATTACGCCTTTATCAACTACATATCAGCTCTTAGTGCTGAGCATGTGCTCTTCAACAGTTCGTTTCACTTCAATGCCTTTTTTGCAGAACTACCACAACTGCTCACAAGTTACCACGATCATCAGGAAACCGGAACGATCGAAACAATTCGCAACAAAAGCTCCGTTTTGCCCCTGGCCCTGGACCTAAAAAGTTTCGAACAATACAAACCAAGTGAGAAAGTATTCAATCAGCCACCGCTTATCCTCTGGAATCACCGCTGGGAAGAAGATAAAGACCCTAAAACATTTGCCCTTTTAATGCAGGACCTTCATCATGCGGGCTATGATTTCAATATTGCTCTTTTGGGCGAGCAAACACAAAAGTCCTTGGAGGCATTTGAGCAGCTTCGCTCAACACTGGGTCAAAAAAATTTACAGTTCGGTTATGCGGCCAGTTTTGCGGACTACGCCTATCAGCTATGGCGGGCTGACTTGTTACCCGTCACATCCAATCAGGACTTTTTTGGCGGAAGCGTTGTCGAGGCGATCTACTGTGGCTGTTATCCTCTGCTCCCCAACCGGCTTGCCTATCCTGAGCACGTGCCAAGTGGCGAAGAACAAGTGCTTTAGGACAATTACGATGAGCTCTACCACAAAACAGAACAGGCGATCATCAATATCGATAAAACGCGCCATACCAACTTCCAGCACTGGATAGCCGGCTATGATTGGGACCACATGATTGGAACGTACGATAAGAAATTGGCCTCAATTGCCGGATCAGCTTGATGACCGGGAGGCGGCCGGCTTCAACTCCAGCTCCTCTCCTTTTTGAAGCATGAATTGATACGCTTCTTCATAAGAGTTGCTGATATCACCATCCAAAATTGCCTCTTTAATGGCGTCTTTAATGATCCCTACGTTTTTTGACGGTGCAATATTGAACGTTTTCATGATTTCCTCGCCCGAGATGGGGGGCTGCCAATTGCGGATTTTATCTTTTTGCTCTACCTCCTCTAACTTATCCCTCACTTTTTGGAAGTTCCGGAGAAACTTTTTGACTTTGTTTTCATTGGCCGAGGTGATATCCGCTTCACAAAGTGTCATGAGGGCTTCCAGGTCATCGCCCGCCTCGTAGAGCAAACGCCTTATTGCGGAATCTGTCACTTCTGCGCGAGCAACAGAAATAGGGCGCAGATGGAGCGCCACCAACTTCTGAACAAACTTCATCTTAGTATCCATGGGCAGTTTTAAGCGCCTGAATAGTTTGGGTACCATCTTGGCGCCTAAGGCATCATGGCCGTGAAAGGTCCACCCCTTCCCTTTTTCAAAGCGTTTTGTGGGAGGGTTGGCTATATCGTGCAAAATAGATGCCCATCTCAGCCATAGATCATC
>PXTV01000104.1 GCA_003022985.1 Bacteroidetes bacterium SW_11_45_7
CACCATGAACAGGTTAAGTGTTTCGTTTTCGGTCAAATTCGTGTCACAGGGATTGAAATCCGAAATGGTGTCGAGATTTTTGAAACCAATATCGCCATCGCCATCTTTAAAAGTAAAGGAAATTGTGAGACTATCGCGCTGGGAAATGTTGGAGCGGCTCACATTGGCGAACTCGATTTCAGGTGTCTCCGGATAATCGGGCGGGTCGATACAGCCGCTAAGCACACCCATAAGGGTTATCAATCCAAACAACTTTTTCATCAATGTCTTATACA
The DNA here is from genome assembly GCA_003022985.1 of Bacteroidetes bacterium SW_11_45_7. GTDB lineage: Bacteria > Bacteroidota > Bacteroidia > Chitinophagales > SW-11-45-7 > SW-11-45-7. The sequence goes on from PXTV01000104.1 coordinate 276, forward strand.
TTTCTGCAATGATAACAATTTTAGCCGATATTTCTGAAAAAGCCTTCTATGAGTTGGGATAAGCAGTTCCGGGAAGAACTTTTCCATATAGATGAGTCCACTTTCAACGAATGGGCTGTGGCTTTATTCCGGCAACAAGTTCAAGACAATCCTGTTTATCGTCAGTTTGTCGATTTACTAAATGTTGAACCAGCCAATGTCCAAAATATTGAAGATATTCCCTTTTTGCCGGTGGAGCTTTTCAAAAGCAAGAATATCTATCTTCAATCGCTGGCTCAGCCAGAGGCGATCTTCTATAGCAGCGGCACTTCAGGTCAGCAACAAAGCCGTCATCTTGTCCGGGACATTTCCCTTTACGAAGAAAGTTGCCTGGCAACGTTCCGCATGTTTTATGGCGATCCTTCAAATTACTGCATTGTTGCCCTCCTTCCCTCCTATTTCGAGCAAAGCCATTCTTCGCTTGTTTATATGACAGATTTGCTGATTCACCGTAGTCAGCATCCATTAAGCGGTTTTTACCTCCATGATTACAGGAACTTATGGAAAACCCTCAATGAGCTTAGAAGCCGCCAAGAGCCGATCTTTTTGTTGGGTGTATCATTTGCCTTGTGGGAATTAGCGGAACAGTACCCCATGGACCTGTCGGGATCGATCATTATGGAAACAGGCGGCATGAAAGGAAAACGCAAAGAACTCGTGCGCCAGGAGCTCCACAATATCCTGAAGGATGCTTTTAATGTAGAAGCTATCCATTCCGAATACGGCATGACTGAACTCCTGTCACAAGCTTATGCCACTGGCGAAGGCCGTTTTCGCTCACCGCCCCGGATGAAAATCCTAATCAGAGACCCCTATGATCCTTTCAGCATCAACCCCATAGGACAAACCGGTGGCATTAACATCATCGATCTTGCCAATATTTACTCGTGCAGCTTTATTCAAACGAGCGACCTCGGAAAAATCCATGCTGACGGCAGCTTTGAGGTCCTTGGCCGTTTTGACGAAAGCGATGTCAGGGGTTGCAATATCATGATATGAGATGTATAAGTTGCAATCGCCATAACCGAGCACTAATACGCATTGATAATCACTTGCCATCGCCAGGCCCACATCCAGCGGAGGCTATAATTCGCAATATTGGCTTCCTGCAAGGTATGGCGCCATTCCTCACGGGTTAATGAGCGCGCCACGGAGAGCGGAGCATCGTATTTGACAAAGCGGGAACCTGAAATGAGTTTTGTCAATATCATAATACTGTAATAAGCAAACCAATGGCGGTGCAGGTCATTGATGATAACAGCCTTACCGGCTAAATCCTTCATCCATAGTAGGAGTTGTGGTAAGCTTGCATCCGTAAAATGATGACAGAAAAGATTGTTGAGAACGATATCGGGCTGATACTCCTTTAAACGCTCATCGAAAGCATCGTATGTAACGAATTCCATATTTTGCCATTCATCGCTTTGTGATGAAGCATATTCCGTCATGATTGGATGGTTATCAACACCTATCAATCGGTAATTTTTTAGCCCGTGCTTGTGGAGCCATTCAGCTGTTTTGCGGAGCACATCACCACCTCCGCTGCCAAGGTCCATAATGGTTAAGGGGTGCCGGTGAAGGCCAATCCTTTTATAAGCATCGTACAAAGGAGCATAGCCTCCCAGCCACTTGTTAACCGTTTCAAGCTCTTCCAGTACTTTTACAAGCTCTTGTTCAGACGCCTCGGGCGCGTCCATCAGCTCGGATTCTGTGCTGCGTTGGGAAAGAAATGCCATTGATAATTGCGGTTCGTGAAAGGATATTTGAGTTGATTCGTCATTCAGGATGTCTCAAACAGCATGGCCTCCATTGTCAAACCCGGGCCAAATGCGCTGCTCAAAATCTGCCTCCCGGCTTCGGCATCCTGGTTCATCAACTTTTCAAGAATAAATAACACTGTTACAGAAGACATGTTGCCATAATCCCTAAGAATCTCATAAGAAAGAGCGTTATCGTCAGGTGAAAGGGCCAATGCCCTCTCCGTTGCCTCCAGGATTTTCTTACCGCCCGGGTGGATAGCAAAGCTGTCGATATCCTCCTTATTGATGTTTTTAGCTGACAGTAACCGCTGAACGAGATCGCCAATGCCGCCTTCAACCAAATCGGAGACGTAGGGACTCAATGTAAGATTAAAGCCGTGCTCCCCTATTCGCCAAACCATCTCATCTTTGCCGGCATCTTTGAGGTCTGCATGAAAATCACTAATGCATAAAGGTTGTTGTTGCGTTTCAACAACAGCATCCTCGCCAGCTACAATAACCGAAGCTGCCCCATCACTAAAAAGAGCATTGGCCACCATCTGCTGGAGGACTGTGCTATTTTGAAAATGCAGGGAGCACAATTCTACACCCGACAACAACACCACCGCTTTAGGTTGGGAACGCACGATGTGATAGGCGCTTTTAAGGGCATTAAATGCAGCATAACAGCCCATGAAGTTAATGCAGATCCGTTCCACCGATGAATCCAGCTCGAGTTGATTCACGAGCTGTATATCGAGTCCCGGGGCATACATTCCTGTACAGCTAAATGAAACGAGGTGAGTGATGGCGTTTTTGTCAAAATCGGGCAGATGGGCCTGGCAGTTGTCAGTTGCTTGTGTTGCTAACGCGAGGGCATGATCTTCAAAGAGCCCCATGCGCATATCGATGGTGGAGCCTTCGCCATTTGATTCGGCAAGTTCATCAAAATTGCTTCCGGTATCCCTAATGTCGGTAAGAACACTGTGCCGGTACTCGATGCCGCTGTAATGGTAAACTTGACGCAGAGCAAACCGGTCCTTCCGGTCCAGTTGATAGCGCTCTTCCATCATCTCCAGAATTTCGGTTTGCTTTAGTTTGTTCTCCGGAACAGCTGTGCCTATACTATATAAATAAACATCCTGCATCGCTACTCTAAATTCATCTCTTAAGATGCTAACAAGAAACTGGAAGCACCTTTTGAATTTTTTAAAAACATAATTAATAGGATAAGGTTCAAATTACCCTTCTAATTTAGTTTGCTTTTTGGGAAATTGGCAGATACCCTACAGGGATGATCAGCAATTATGAGCATATTTTCTCCATCATTTTTACAATCCATCCTGTCAAAAGATGTTCTATTGCATCTTCGCTTTCCCTTTTCGGTGTTTCTTCTTCCCATCTACATCTTTGCCATCAGCCAGGTTCAGGCCATTTCCACCTTAGAAGCCATCCTTATTTTCATCATTCTTCACCTTTTTATCTATCCCGCCAGCAATGCTTACAACAGCTATATGGATCAGGATGAGGGGAGCATTGGTAGCGTCAAAAATCCACCTAAAGCCGGCTTGAATGTCTACTGTGCGAGCATTCTATTCGATTCTGCGGGCCTTGTTCTTGCACTGCTAACCAATTGGCACGTTTTCTTCCTTTTGATACCCTATATACTTGCTTCCAAAGCTTATAGCTGGCGGGGTATCCGTCTTAAAAAAGAACCCATTGCAGGGTGGCTGACAGTGATATTGT
>PXTV01000105.1 GCA_003022985.1 Bacteroidetes bacterium SW_11_45_7
CTCCATGGCCCGGATCGATGACAACGGTATTAACAGCTTTGTCTTCATCTTCCGGTGAACCGGCTCCGATGAACAGCGGTGCCGTGAGGATCAGGAGCATCACTGTAAAAGATAGCTTTGATTTTGACAATACTGACATATGTGTATTTGAATATTTAATTATAACCCAATACCACAAAACCACCATAATTGTTCCATGTTCACAATGCAGCGAATTTTTACCCGTTAACGTCTACAACCTGTTAAAATTACTTATGCTTGCTAAGTGAATACTACTCAATTTCCATTTTCTTTAACAATCAATAGCTGAGCAAAATTCAATATTCGGCCTCTTCCAAAGTTATTTCTTTTGCGCCACAAAGTTGGATAAAATTTTAATACCTCCCTGCGTCCGGCTTCTCGTAATGCTTCTGGCAGTTTTTTTGTTGTCAGCAGGTGTTGTGAACGCATATGCAGCAGGGGGAAACAGCAAAACCAACAGCTTACCATCAATCAATAGTCAACGGGATAGCTCTCAAGGCATACCGGCTGATACAACGGCAGCAACTGATCAAGTGGCCCACGACTCCCTGAAAGCGAAACCTGATTCGGCACAAACATCAGCAGATACTACCAAAATGCCCATTTCAGCGGATACGCTTGATGCAAAGGTTGCCTACAATGCGCGTGATTCTATTGTTTACGATGTTGCTAATGGCAAAGTATATCTCTACGGCAAAGCTTATGTGCAGCATAAAGATATTACGCTTGAAGCTGCTGAGATCGAGTTCAACTGGAATACAAATGTTGTGACTGCTGTAGGACGTGAAGATTCAACGGGCCAAATGATCGGTCAACCGGTATTCAATGACGGCCAAAAACAGTACGATGCCCGCAAGATCAGGTACAACTTCAAAACTGAAAAGGGCAAGGTGTACGAGGTTATGACAAAGGAGGGAGAAGGATATGTGCACGGGAATGAAGTCAAGAAAACGGAAGAGGACAGCTGGTACATCAACGATGCCAAATACACAACCTGCAACCTTGACCACCCTCACTTCTACATCAATGCCAAGAAAATGAAGATTATCCCCGATAAGATTGCTGTCTCGGGTCCGGCTAACCTTGTTATACAGGATGTGCCTACGCCTTTGTATGTACCGTTTGGTATCTTTCCCCTTCAAAAAGGGCAGAAGAGGGCGATTGGGGAGCAAAAGCGATCTCATCTTACCGCAAACGCTACAAGTATTCGGGGAGCATCAATTTGAAATACGGGCGCAGAAAGAGCGGCCTGCCCGAGGCGCCCGACTTTTCCGTGGTTAATGATTTCCGCATCAATTGGAGGCATAAACAGGCGCGGAAGGCAAATCCCAACAGCAATTTTTCAGCCGATGTGAACCTCGGTACAGCCACTTACGACAAGAATTTCTCTACAGAATCGCGCAAGGTGTTGAATAACAAACTTACCTCAAACATTAGCTGGAGGCGCAGTTGGCGCAACCTACCCATTTCGTTGAATGCCAACCTGCGGCATGATCAAAATTTGCGGACGAACCGGATCAACGTCACATTCCCACAAGTGAATTTTTCACTCGACAGGATTCATCCCTTTCAAGCCAACGTTCAGACAGGTGAGAAGAAATGGTACGAAAACATTTCGTTTAATTACCGCATGGATGCGCAGAACAAATTATCCGGTTTCGATTCCACGTTTTTCAGGCAAAAAACACTGCAGAATGCCAACTACGGCATCAAGCATAATATTCCGATCCAAACGTCTTTTAACCTCTTCGATCATATCAACGTCAATCCAAGCATCAATTACAACGAGCGGTGGTATTTTAAATCGATACGGAAAGAATGGGATCCGGATACAACCTACGTTACAGAAGGCGATTCGGTGGTGAAAGTGATCCCGGGTCAAGTAAGGACTGATACAGTATCGGGCTTTGAGCCGGCTCGCGATTTCAGTACATCCATTTCCTTTAAAACCAAGGTTTACGGCATGGCTCGATTTAAGAAGGGGCTGATCCGCGGCTTCCGCCATGTTATGACGCCTAATCTTTCCTTTAGCTACCGCCCGGATTTCAGTAATGATGTATGGGGCTATTACAGGCAGGGATGTGCAGAGCAGTCCTGAAGGGGACCGGCAGGAATACTCGATTTTTGAAGACATCGGTACAGTCTATGGGCGCCCTCCTTCCGGTAAAAGCGGCCGTATCAATTTTAACCTGAGTAATCAAATCGGTATGAAAGTCAAGGACCGCTCCGATACCACAAAAGAGCTGAAAAAGGTAAGCTTACTGGAAGATCTCGAGATCAGTACGTCTTACAACCTTGCTGCCGATTCCTTGAATTTTGATGACGTCAGCATCAACGCAAGAACAACGCTTTTCGAAAATCTCCGGTTGAAGGCAAATGCCCGCTTTAATCCCTATGCTGTCGACTCCGGCAACAGGATCTACGATCGGTATATGTGGGATAAGGAAGGCAAGCTGTTGCGTTTTAAGAACACGAGCATTTCGCTTTTAGGGAATTTCCGTGCCGGGCAACAGGGTTCGCAAAATACCGATGCCGGTACCGAAACGGAACGCGACATGGTGCGTAACAACCCTGGCGATTACTACGATTTCACGATCCCTTGGTCATTCGGGTTCGACTATACCCTAGATATTGCCAAAGGCACCCGGTCCAATCCCGACACCATCGACATTACCCAGTTGCTTAGCTTGAATTTTGACCTCAATCTTACACAAAACTGGAAGATCAGCGGCAGCTCCGGCTTTGATTTTGTAGATAAAAAACTCACTTATACCGAACTCAACCTTGTGCGCAACCTCCATTGCTGGGAGATCAAGATCCGCTGGGTTCCTATTCCCAAGGAGCGCCAAACGTACAGTATCGACCTGGGCGTCAAATCCCCTGTTTTACAGGACTTAAAAGTGTCCAAGAAGCAGCAGCGGTTCGATCCGGCATTTTGAATGGCGTAGATTAGAGATCAAAGAATCAAGATAAGAGATCAAAGAATCACGCCAAGCTTAGTGTTCCCGAAGGAGAAATTTATATTCGTCATTGAATTAAATGGATGAATTCTTGTGAGAATATCGGGATTATGGCTACTAAACTGCTCACTTTGATCTTTTTATTAAGTTTGATTTGTGGCAATGTGTACAGTGATAACCAAGAAGGACCTATTTTACAAGGTAAGTGGCTGATTACTTTCCAGAGCGATGATATTGGAGTGGCTAAAACGGTAGTCACATTTCATCAACAAGACAGCACTTTTTATGCTCACACGAGAAAGCGAGCAGTAGGTGATATTCTCAACTTTTGGAAGGCGACTTTTGCACGGATTATGACCGATGATTTTAAGAATGGGGCTTTGCTTAACATAACCGAAGGGACTATTACAAAAAAGCGTAATGCTCTGATCTTACATGGTATATTTCATTCAGCGCTTGGAGATTATTATTTCGATGGAGAAGTCGTTTTTGGTAGTTATTATGGAGGAGCTGTTGTCAAAGGCAAGCTGAACGCAGAATTGTCAAATGCGAATGGTGAAACCCGGGGTACTTTAACGGGCAAAAAGGCCAATCCTTCACTCCCTTTACATGATTATAACACTTTGGTCGAGGAAGCTTTGGACTCGGCTGAGCGTAACATCTATTCGCCTTCTCCTCTCCAAACCAACAAATGGCAAAGGTTCAAGAATAGAATAACAAAAGTTGCGCCAAGACTTCAGGATGATGTGGAGATGGTTTTTGCCTTTTTCTATTATGCCGATAAACTCCCATTCTCGCATTTTTCATTAATCAAAAAGAAGCAGCAACAAGGTGATACAACTACGCAAACGCGTTATGCTCATTTAACGGAAAAGCGTGAATCGACCGGTTATCTGGATATTGGCTCATTTGCCGGAAGGGCAGAGGAGATAGACAGCATTTTTCGTGTTATTCAAAAGCGTGAATACAAGCAACTGATTGTCGATTTAAGGGGGAATACGGGAGGTAGTGTTGAGGCAGGGCTCCGGTTTGCCCAACATGTTACGGACACTACCTTTAATGCCGGTATTTTGCTTACCGAAAAATGGTTTTCGGAGCACGATACAATTCCGGCTTATAGGGATTTCAATGAATTCACTCATTTCACAAAAGCAAATTACAACTTGCTTATGGATGGCATCAATCGAAAACGGGGCCTGGTGCTAAAGGTAATCCCTCGTCCCAACCCCTATATGGGGCAATTGTTTCTTTTGACAGATGGGCAAACTGCGAGCACATGTGAGCCAATCGTTTATGGGTTGAAGCAAATCAATAGAGCGCAGATTATTGGTGCAACCACAGCAGGTTCCATGCTCAACGCTGAGTACTTCCAATTGGCAGATGGATTTTCTCTGGTGGTTCCTACTGCAGATTATTACACAAATGATGGTTATCGTATTGAGCAGAATGGTGTTGAGCCGGATATAAAAACTGACCCCTCGAATGCATTATCCTATGTCATGAACAATCTAATTTCTCCGTGATGACGATAGCTATACGCCTATTGGTTCTATTTGGTCGTTATCCTGAATTGCCTTGCAATCCAAGGGCAGGGCATTCATAACTGATTTTCGCAAATCGTTAACGAAAAAAGGGGAGCTTTTAATGATTCCTGTATGGCCCAAGTGCAGGTTATTTCCTTCAAAACGATGCACAACCATCATTAGATGACTTGTGAGAAAACCCTAATTTTATGGCTGCATCAAGTCAACTGATTTTCATACTTATTCTGTCGTTTTGTGTGGCTCAGTTGATCTTTTGTGCTTATAAATGAGTTGTGCGTCAGCTATAAGAAGCCCAATGAAAATTCGTATCTTTCAATATGAATAAAATTGAACATGGATTTATCGTTGACCGATTGACCGATTCGGTGTTAAACACAATTTCGGGAGACAGCTTCCAAACTGATGTAGCGACACTTAAAAAATCAGACCTTCAACACATGACTAAAAAAGAAGGATGGAAATTCGATTGGAAATCCGAATTTGAAGACCTGACAAGAGAAGTTTACAAGTTGACCATTGTAAATAATCCAGACATTATCCAAGGACTGATGAGCGTTTCTATAGAACGAGACCACGTATTCATGAACTTGTTGGAAAGTGCTTCGTTCAATTTAGGGAAGAACAAACTATACGAAGGTGTACCAGGAAACCTTGTAGCTTATGCTTGTAAATTATCTTTCCAAAAGGGATTAGAAGGCTTTGTGGCATTTACAGCAAAATCAAAATTGATTAAGCATTACGAAGAGACGTTGGGAGCGTATCACTTTAAAAACCAACGCATGATTATTGCTACCGAGGCTGCCAAAAGACTTGTAATGAAATACTTTAAAACAATATAATATGGGACACATCACAGAACCAAAAAACGTTGATTTCATAATTGAAAGCCCTCCACTTTCAGACAAAGAAAGAAGGGAAATTAGTGAGTACATTGAGCAATTAAAAAAGAACGAAAAATCTCGAAAATCATCATCCAAACGAAAAAGAGAAAAAAGCCGATCGCACAACAAAGACTAAAAAAACATAGGGCAAATGGTGGCTTAAGCAAAATTTGCGCGCTGAATGAATTTACCACTCGGCTGAAAGATAAGTGCTTTTAAAGCCCCACGTTTCTTGGCTGCGAACCGTACTGAGCAATTTCAACCAACCTATGAGTAAAGGAG
>PXTV01000106.1 GCA_003022985.1 Bacteroidetes bacterium SW_11_45_7
TTACTGGCTAAAACTTATGCTGCTTACGGGTTGGAAGATGAGCGGTTCAAATACGGGCTGGATTTTCTTTACCTCTTTGATAAACGCCCCCGTCACTCAATAGCTGTTACGTTCAGGAACGACATTACAACCGGCTCCAACATTGATGAAAACTTCGGGTCGAGGGGCTTTTTCTCCGATGTGGTGTTTAGGCGCACAGATGAGGACGGGGATCAGATTCCCCTTAAGCTTATGTTTTTGCGGGAAGGGCGTATTGAATATTTCAAGGAGTGGGATGTTGGCTTTTCCATAACAAGTGGGTTGGTGAACCGGCAAATGGACCCTTATTTCCATTTTAATTATCTTACTGATGGCAGCGATCTTGCCCCTGACCCCACCATATCCTCTCTTACTTCATCCGAATTGACCATTACCGGCCGTTTTGCTTACCAGGAGAAGTTTTTGTCAGGTGAATTCAACCGCATTAGTGCAGGCACTAAGTATCCTGTTGTGTCGCTCCAATATTCGCTGGGCGTCAAGGGCATTTTAGGAAGTGAGTTCAATTACCATAAACTGGAATTGACTGTTGATGATAATCTCAATATTAAACCTTTAGGGAAAACATTTTATACACTAACAGCGGGAAAGCAATTCGGCCGTGTTCCCTATTTATTGATGGAAATTCCCCAAGGCAATGATGGTTACTTCCTGAATTATTACGGCTTTAATATGATGAACCAGTACGAGTTTGCAGCTGACCAATACGCCATGCTCTTTGCCGATCATCACTTTGAAGGGTTTTTCTTCCAGAAAATTCCCCTGATAAGGGAGCTCAATTTCCGTACTGTGGTGAGTTTCCGAGCCCTTATTGGCGGTATGACAGATGAGAACAAAGCTGCCAATAAGCCGAATCTTGAAGGAAATGCACCGGATGATGCTATTTTTCAGGTTAAGTCCCCAAGCCGCATACCTTATCTTGAAGTGGGAGCTGGCATAGAGAATATTCTAAGAATTTTCCGGGTTGATGCTGTATGGCGTCTTACAAAAAAGCTGGAGAATCAGAGCAATTTCGGTATTCGGTTGGGGATGAGAGTCTCGTTTTAGTGGATATTGTTCGTTGGTTCTCCAAAATAACGCGTACCTACTGCCTAACCTATCATTCTTTTTGTTAATAATTTTTTTAGCCACTTCTGATTGAAATTCGGAAGGCACTCCCGATGATTTTCATCGGGAGTGGCTATATTATTTTAATTGAATAAGTACGCATTTTTGTGATGAACCATATTTCGAAACATTCAATTTAGTAAAAGGTTTTTAATAATACAAACTTTTTAGAGCTTTTAAATGTCATGCTCTTTATTAATGGTAGGATGAGGATGGCTTCACTCAACCATCCGCTTATCTTTTACTTGATCCTGTATAAATTGAATAATGTCCTGCGTAGTTGTGCCGGGTGAGAAAAGATGATCGACCGTTTCCTCCAAAAGCTTTTTACGGTCTTTTTCCGGAATGATCCCGCCACCTATAAGAAGTACATCATTGAGCCCTTTTTCATTCATCAGGTTGGCTATCTTGGGAAAAACGGTCATGTGCGCTCCTGAAAGGATCGAGACACCAATGGCATCGACATCCTCTTGCATAGCCGCATTCACAACCATCTCGGGCGTCTGCCGCAAACCTGTGTAAATCACTTCCATTCCCGCATCCCGCAGGGCTGACGCAATCACCTTAGCACCGCGGTCGTGACCATCGAGGCCAACCTTTGCTATCAAGACACGAATGGGCCGTTCCTGCATGCTTATTTCTTTTCGGTCTTACCCCACTTGGAGCGGCTGCGCTTCCCCTTTTGATCGGCACCTTCCTTCAACTCATCGTAATCCTCGCGCTCCTGGAGCTTTTTATCTTCCACATTTTTGTTCAGGAACTTATTGATCTTACTCAGATCGTAATTGGCCTCGATTTCACCAAACTCGTTGATGTTGATTTCCAAGCCTTCAAGATCGGGATTAACCTTTGGCTGTCCTTCTTTTGAATTCTTCTTGGGCATAATTGCCTCCTCGTTTTTTAAATTTTGACCAATAACTGTGTTCTTAGTAACAATTTAAGCATTTTTAATGATTCCTTCAAATGCCTGAATTCCCTCATCCATTCTTGTTAACGTTTCATCCTTTCCTATTAGTGCCGCAAGATCGAAAACAGGCGGCCCTTGCATGACGCCCGTTAGCATGACACGTACTAAGGGCAAAATCCAACCGAATTTCAATTCATTTTCCTTAATGTAGTTTTTGACCACAGCTTCTAGATTCTCCCCGTTGAAATCCTCCACGGCTTCGATCTGCTTACGGATTTCGTCAAAATGGGTTTTGATATCATCCGACCAACGTTTTTGCACCACTTTTTGATCATACCCTGCTGGCTTTTGGAAAAAGTAATACCCCTCGTGCCAGAAATCGGGCAGGAATGAGACGCGTTCCTTTAGCAAACGGCAGAATTCCTTCAAAAATTCGGGGTCCTCAATCGTCACCCCGTGCTGTTCAAGAATGGGCTGTACCATTGACGCGAGCTCTTCATCATCTTTATCCTTGATAAACTGCTGATTGAACCACTTCGCCTTTTCAAAATCGAAACGAGCACCTGCTTTGCCCACCCGCTGAATAGCGAAATCCCGGATGAGTTGATCCATTGTGTAAATTTCCTGGTCCGTGCCGGGATTCCATCCCAAAAAAGCAAGGATATTCACAAAGGCCTCAGGGAAAAAGCCCTTCTCGCGAAACCCCGGTGCGAGGTCCCCTGTTTCGGGGTCGGTCCAGTCGAGGGGGAAAACGGGAAAGCCCATTTGGTCACCATCGCGTTTACTGAGCTTGCCTTTGCCATCCGGGCGCAATATGAGCGGTAAGTGGGCAAATGAGGGCATTTGATCTTCCCAGCCAAGATATTTGTATAACAGTACATGGAGCGGGGCTGAAGGGAGCCACTCTTCGCCACGGATCTTTGAAAGACCACCCAGCCCCTGATCTCATCGTAAAACCGGACCTCTTCCTTGCGAGGCATTCTAATGCGAAACACATATTCCTCACCATTTGCGAATCGCTGCTTCACATCATCATCCGAAAGTGTAAGCGAATTTTTCATGTACTGGCGTGTAACAGCATCGTATTTGGGTGAGGGAACGCCCTGCTTTTTAAGATCTTCCCGCATCTTTTCAAGATCATCGGATGAATCGAAGCAGTAGTAAGCATGGCCATTTGCCACAAGCTGCTCCGCATACTGTTCATAACCCGCCTTGCGTTCGGATTGGCGGTATGGGCCATAGGGACCACCAACATGAAATCCCTCATCGCATTCGATGCCGCACCAATTCAGCGCTTCCACAATATAATCCTCTGCTTTTGGCACGTAGCGCGTTTCATCGGTATCTTCCAAACGAAGGATGAGTTTGCCGTTTTGTTGACGGGCGAAGAGATAATTGTACAGCGCTGTGCGCACGCCACCCATATGAAGCGGTCCTGTTGGACTTGGCGCAAAGCGAACTCTCGGTTGATCTGCCATGATACCCCTTTTCATTTCAGTTAGTAAAATTACGGAATTCAGACGAGCCGCACATTTCAGATAAGAAATCACAAAGGGTCTGCCACCTCATCTCCCCTCCAATGGAATTTTGGTAATATTGCTTACCATGATACTCGTAACAGGCGGTAATGGGTTTTTAGGCGCATATCTTGTCCATTATCTGGTTCAATACAGTGAACAAGTCAGAGTCCTTCACAGGGCCACCAGCGATCTTTCATTACTGGCGCCCATTCGCGATAAGATTGAACTTGTAGAAGGTGATATACAGGATATTACCTCGATCGTCAACGCTATGGAGGGAGTTGACAAGGTGTATCATGCGGCAGCAATCGTGTCGTTTGATCCGGCAAAAAGGAAGCAACTCTACAACATCAACGTTCAGGGTACGGCCCATGTAGTGGATGCAGCGCTGCAAACGGGTGTTAACAAACTGCTCCACGTCAGTTCTGTAGCAGCCATTGGTGATATCCCGAGCATGGGAAAGGTTGATGAAACAGCACGCTGGGAGCGCAATAAAGCACGTTCCCATTACAGTATCAGCAAATTCTTAGCGGAACAGGAAGCGTGGCGCGGCCAAGCTGAAGGCCTCTCTACTGTTATTGTCAATCCATCTGTGATCATGGGCGCTGGTGATTGGAATACAGGCACGCCTGCCCTATTCAGGCGGATCGATGAGGGATTTCCCTTTTATCCACCGGGGATCAATGGTTTTGTTGATGTACGCGATGTGGCTAAAGCATCCATCGCTCTTATGAACAGTAAACAGGAAGGCGAACGCTTTATCCTTTCTTCGGAGAACCTGTCCTTTCTGCAGGTATTAACGCAGATTGCAGATGAGTTAAAGGCAACAAGACCTTATCTCAAAGCATCACCATTGGTTAGTTCGCTTGCCCTGCCCATAGAAAAGGCCAAAACACTGATCACCGGTGAGGAGCCCATGATCACAAGGGAGTCCATCGCTTCCTCGACCATTCAGATCCATTACTCGCATCAAAAAGTCACATCAGCAATCGATTTTCATTTCCGTCCCATCCGTGAGACCCTTTATGAAACCGCTCAGCTGTACCAAAAAGCAAAAGAAAACGGTGAGCTGCGGCCCCTCACTCTTCCTGTATAAGCCAGCGCTGATTAGCAGCCCTGTTAGCAGGCAACCATGAAGCGAGCAGTGATATCACGATAACCGTGACCAAAACCAATGCAAAATCAGCCTCCTCAAGTTCAACAGGGTATTGCTGGACAACAAATGTTCCTGCCCCCTGAATCTGAATCAACGCAAAATATTTTTGTGCAAGGACGATAAGAAAAGCAACGAACACGCCTGTACCGGCCCCTATCAAAGAAGTGAGCATGCCTTCCATCAAGAAGATTAAACGGATCAGGCCTTTGGTTGCGCCCATCACTTTAAGAATGGCAATATCTTTTGCCTTGTCGATAACGAGCATAGTAAGCGAGCCGATGATATTGAAAGCTGCAATGATCAGGATCAAGGTCAGGATAGCATAAACCGCCCATTTCTCTGTCTGCATCACTTTGTAGAGAAAGCGGTTTTGTTGATAGCGGTTCTGGACAACGAATTGATCGCCAAGTAAGGCCTCCAGATTGTGAATCACTTTCCCCTGGCCCACATTAGCTTTGATAGAAAGCTCAATGGCTGATACTTCCTGGTCGTATTCAAGAAGCTCCCTTGCAAAATCAATAGGAACGAGCACATATTTACTGTCGAACTCCTGTTGAATTTCGAATACGCCTTTGGGAACAATCGGTTCCCGATTAAAAGCGCGCGAAGGATTGATATACGTATTATCGCCCCGTTTGGGCATATATACTTGTAGGGGAGCGGGGTAATTCCCGCTTACATTAAGACCAAGCTTAGCTTCCACACCCCTGCCGATGACAGCATAATGCTCAGGACCTTGTTTTAGAAGAAACTCTCCTCGCTCAACAGCAGAATCGACCCCTGTCACATGAACATAATTACTATCAACTCCTTTTAAGGTGATGATCTGCTCATCCTTGCTTGTTTTAGCAAGCGCTTTCTGCTCCAATACCTCCGATATATGAGCCACGCCCTCCATTGAACGGATTTGATCAAGCGTATCGCTGGAGAGCGTAAAAGTTTTGCCCTTCTCAGGCAAAATTTTCACCTCCGGATAGAACGAATTGTACAACGAAAGAACAAGACCCTCAAAACCGTTAAAAACAGACAGGACAAGGATGAGCGCCAAACTGCCAACACCCATGCCAACCATGGATACACCGGAGATGATGTTGATGGCATTTGTTGACTTTTTTGAAAACAAATAGCGCCTGGCAATACGAAATGCTAATCCCGGTTTCACAAGTTGGCCTGATTTAACATTGAGCGAAGGTGGTGAAATTGCCCGTCAATTTTACAAGATTCAGAATGATTATCTCTACTAAAACACATTTCATTGATGGGCACCCTTTAGCTGGTGGCCTTTACATCCCTATTTCATCAAATGTAAAGGGCCTCATGTCAAAATTTATTGCAATGGACAAGCAATATGTAAGTTCTCTTTTAACATTGTTTACCAGTTAAGTTTTGAGCATGGTGGCAACATGGTGAAACGAAAACACGATTACATAAAGAAATCCTCTAAAATCTTCTGATGACCAAATCAGATAAGCACAAATCCGATTATTAAAATGAGTTCCTTTTATTGGTTCTTACCCTAAATGGAGTTCCTATTTGGAAGAAAAATAAAAGCAAAAGCAAAAAATAACTAAAATTTTAGTTGACAAACTAAACATTTAGTTTTATATTTGAAGTATGAAGACGTTAACGAAGGCGGAAGAACAAATTATGCAGGTTCTTTGGGAAAGCGGAGAGGGCTTTGTCAAAGAAATCCGCCAAGGATTACCCGATCCGAAGCCCGCTTATAACACGGTTTCAATATTACCCCCTTGTTTCTAAGAAAGAGTACTCGAAGTCACGCCTCCATGAAATGCTAAGCAACTATTTCGGCAACTCCTTCAGGGAGCTCATCTCATTTTTTGCCAAAGAAAATAACCTCAGCCTCAATGAACTCGAGGAACTCATCCAGGATGTACAGCAAGACATTGACAAAAATAAAAACAAGTAACTCATGCCGCCCTTCATTCTTTATCTCAGCGAATCCATTATCTGTCTCGGTGCTTTCATGATGATTTATTACCTCTTGTTACGCAGGGAAACCTACTTCCAATGGAACAGGCTCTATCTGATCGGCTCAGCCATTACAGCAACAATTTTGCCGTTAATCCATCTTCCTGTTACTAGTCCACAAACCGGCAGTAACCTGCCCACGCAATGGCTCTCGACAGTGACCGTGACAACTAGCACTGCTGAAAAAAGCCTCAGTAGCTCCCTGCCTGACTCATCGCTTTTGATATCTCTTTTATTGGCGACCGTTTCCTTGTTTTTTCTGTTCCGGCTTATCGTCCATTTCAGCAAGATGATCACGCTCAAGCGAAACGGCACCCTCATCTACCGGCATGGACTTCCCCTCATCTGCTCCCCAAAAGTCCAAACCCCATTTTCCTTTTTAGGGACCATTTACCTTCCGTTAGCAAAACCCGAAACAGATGATAAGATTATCCGGCACGAAATGGCCCATATTATTCATCGCCATTCGCTGGATATTCTCTTACTAAAACTGCTTCAAATCGTTCAATGGGCTAACCCGTTTTATTACTTGCTGATTCAAGAACTGCGCATAGTCCATGAATTTCAGGCAGACCATCACGTCCTCCGGGAAGGGACCGATATAAGGGCTTACCAAAACGTTCTCCTGCAGAATTGCTTTGATACACCCACTTCCTTCCTCTCGAACTCGTTTTATTTTTCAAACATCAAAACCCGTTGTACCATGATGACCCAAAGCAAAAACAAACGTCCAGCAGTATTAAAAACAATTGCAACCCTGCCGATCGTTCTCACTTTACTGATAGCCGGAATCGCCTGTGAAAGACAGGCAACAGATGAAGATAATGTTTCTGCAACATCATCAGCCCCAAAAGGCCAGGAACAAAAAGCCCCGCAAACTGCTGAATCGGACTCCATTTACAGAAGAGTTGCCAATATGCCGGCGTTTCCGGGCGGTAAAGGGAAACTTAAAGAATATTTAAATGAGGTGAATTATCCGCAGGAAGCAAAAAGTGATAGTGTAGAAGGGAGAGTGGTGGTCAAGTTCGTGGTCAACAAATCAGGAAATGTGGAAGATGTTGAAGCCGCAAGGGAAACAGGGACTATGCTCGATTCTGTGGCTACGGCCCACGTACGGAAAATGCCACAATGGACCCCCGGCAAAAATGCAGATGGCAAGATCGTCAACGTTCGCTACTACCTCCCTTTCAAGTTTAAGATGGAGAACGAAGATCAATAATCTATTCGAATAAGGGTTATCATATTAATGATCGCTACATTAGCGTTCAACATTGAAGAAGGGCATTCTCAATGCGTTCTTGAAAAATACAAGAGTAGACAACGCAAGCGGATTTTTCAGAAGCAATTGTCAATAACAGCGATGATCAAGGTAAGATTTACATCCGCTTTGTAGTCGATAAGGATGGCAAGCTAATCAACATTTCTTTGCCTAAACCGTACTCCCTTTCTTTGGATTCTACAACTGTTGCTTATATCTGCAACATGCCTAAGTGGGAGCCCGGCAAACGAAATGGCGACCCTGTGCGTGTTAAACAATTAATACCGGTAAGAGTCAAATAGAGATTCGCGTGAACGGACCTTCTTGTTAGTGCTTTCGCACTGTAGTCGAATCCCCTTGATCCAGAGGTGTGAGAACAAGTTCATTGATGTTGACATGAGCGGGTCTTGAGGCTGCATAGTAAATGGCGTCAGCCACATCCTCGCCCGTTAGCGGTTGATAGCCCTCGTACACTTTGTCGGCTCGCTCTTCATCCCAGTTGAAGCGCACTTTGGAAAATTCCGTCTCTACGAGACCGGGCGCAATCGTGGTCACCTTGATGCCGTGGTCCAGCAAATCGAGCCGCATGGATCTGGTAAGTGCATGCACGGCATGTTTTGTGGCGCTATAAACATTCCCCTTCGGATAGACTTCAAAACCGGCAACCGAGCCGATGTTGATAATATGGCCTTTTTCCTGCTCAACCATCAGGGGTGACACAGCCCGGGTTAGATACAACAGGCCCTTGACGTTGGTATCGATCATCTGCTCCCAGTTGTCGAGGTCGCCCTCGTGAACGGGCGACAAGCCTGCAGCCAAGCCGGCATTGTTGATCAGCACATCGATTTTGCGCCACTCCCGGGGCAAGCTATCGACAAATGTCTGCACTTGGCCGCGCTCGCACACATCCAACTGGTAGTGGTACACCTGAACCCCGTAATCATTGACGAGCTCATCAGCAAGTTCCTTGTTGCGCTCTTCGCGCCTGCCAGTGAGAATTACGTTGTGCCCTTCCCGGGCAAATTGCTGAGCAGTGGCTTTACCAATGCCTGCGGTGGAACCTGTTATTACAACCGTCATAGGCGTTGCCATAGGGAATTTCTTTAGTGAATTGGCAAAGAAAGGGAATTCTGCAATCGTTGGCAATCTGCATGATGAGTCAATTCATTGAGAGCTATCCAACTCCCTCAAAACAGCAACAAACTCGCTCAGGATCATAGCTGTAGCACCCCAAACGACATGCTCTTTCACGTAAAAACAGGGTGCTTGGATGGTAAATGTTTGCATCACCTTGACTTTGGAGTAGGTATGGTTAGCCGTATTGAGCAGGTCATCGATCGTTACCTCCAGGATTTCATCAACTTCTTCGGGATCGGCCCGCATGACCGGCCGTTCGGAAGTCATTGCCACAACAGGCGTCACAAGAAAGTTGCTGG
>PXTV01000107.1 GCA_003022985.1 Bacteroidetes bacterium SW_11_45_7
ACAAGGAAAGTCCGAACTGGCTGTTATCATGGGGCACGAAGTTGCCCATGCTGTAGCAAAACACGGGAATGAACGTATGACCCAAAAAATGGCGGTTCAGGCAGTAGGCATGATCCTAAGCTTATTTATGAGTGAACAGCCCGCTTTTATAGAAAATCTATTGCTGCAGGCTTATGGGATGGGTTCAAAAATGGGCATTCTTGCTTATTCAAGGGTACATGAGTCGGAGGCAGACAAGCTGGGCTTGATTCTGATGGCCAAAGCAGGCTACAACCCTGCAGAAGCTGTGGATTTCTGGCAAAGGATGGCTCAACAAAGCGATAAAAATGTTCCTGTGTTTTTTAGTACTCACCCCAGCGATAAACAACGCGTGCAAGACCTTAAGGACTTTATGCCCAGGGCGAAACAATACAAGAAATAAATACTTGTACCTTATTATCAATAAGAATTCTTGCCTGATCCGGCAGGTCAGTTGCTCGAGATTCATATCACCATGCCCACCTTAAGAGGAGAAAGGTTTTTGCTGAACAATTGGGATGCTAAAACATAAAAGGAGGATAGGCGCCATTTCCGGTAAGTTTTTGCGTATTAAGATGAAGATACTATGAAACAAAATGCTTTGGTAACGGGCGGTTCACGCGGCATAGGACGTGCTGTTTGTTACAGGCTTGGGCAGATGGGTTGCCATATTCTCATCAACTATCGATCTAATGAAGATGCCGCTAAGGAAACACTTGAGGGCGTTGAACAACGCGGTGGTAGTGGCGAATTGCTCCCATTTGATGTTGCTGATGGACAGGCGGCAACAACTGCCATTGAGAAATGGCAACAAGACAACGAAGAAGAATATATAAGCATCCTTGTCAATAACGCTGGTGTTCGGCAGGACAATATGCTTATGTGGATGAATGATGAAGAGTGGGAAAATGTGATGGATACAAGTTTAAATGGATTCTTTTTCTCTACGCGTACGTTAATTAAGCAAATGCTCACAAAGCGGTTTGGGCGTATCATCAACATTGTAAGTTTGTCCGGTTTGAATGGGATGCCGGGGCAGGTCAACTATTCTGCTGCTAAAGCGGGCGTTATTGGCGCCACAAAAGCGCTTGCACAGGAAGTGGCAAAGAAAAAGGTGACGGTCAATGCTGTGGCGCCCGGCTTTATCAAAACAGATATGACCCAAGACCTTGACGAAAAGGATTATAAATCTGTTATTCCCGTGCAGCGATTTGGTGAACCCGAGGAAATAGCGGATTTAGTTGGTTTTCTTGCTTCCGAGCAGTCTTCGTATATTACAGGTGAGGTGATTTCTGTGACTGGGGGGTTAGCAACTTGACGTAACGGTATAAGGGACAATTATCAAAAAGGTTATAATGAATCGAGTAGTGATTACTGGCATGGGAATTTATTCCTGTTTGGGAACGAATCTTGACGAAGTGCGCGATTCCCTTTACGATGGAAAGTCTGGCATTGGGGTTGAAGAAGAGCGCAAGCCCAATCTCAAGGGCATGCTAAAAAGACGGATGCGTGTAGGGCTGGGTGAGGAAGGCCAATACGCCTATCTCGCCACCAGTCAGGCATTGGAACAAGCAGGCATTAACCGGGAGTATTTGGATCAAAATGAAGTTGGCATTCTTTACGGCAATGACAGTACAGCAAAGGGGGTTGTGGATTCCGTTGATGTGATTCGGGAGAAAAAAGATACAACCTTAGCGGGGTCGGGTTCCATCTTTAAATCAATGAACTCTACCATCACAATGAACCTCGCCACAATTTTCAAGCTCAAGGGGTTAAATTTTACCATCAGCGGTGCTTGTGCAAGTGGCTCTCATTCCATAGGAATGGGCTACGTGATGATTAAGAACGGCTTTCAGGATACGATTATTTGTGGAGGCGGTCAGGAAGTGAATATGATTGGCATGTGCAGTTTTGATGGGCTGAGTGCCTTTTCCCTCAAAGAAGATGAGCCCACCAAAGCCTCAAGACCGTTCGATCAAGATCGAGACGGCTTGGTACCGAGCGGAGGTGCTGCAACGGTTATCCTTGAAAGCTTGTCCTCTGCACAGAAGAGGGGCGCGCCCATCTTAGGGGAAATCATCGGGTACGGGTTTTCATCAAATGGCGCCCACATTTCTCAACCCAGCGTTGAAGGGCCAAGGCGCTCATTGGCAATGTCCGTGGAAGATGCGGGGATACGAGCTGATGAAATCGATTATATCAATGCCCACGCCACTTCAACACCAATAGGGGATGCCAGTGAGGCGAAAGCTATTGATGACGTCTTTGGCGATGCGAAACCTTATGTGACATCAACAAAAGCGATGACAGGCCACGAATGCTGGATGGCCGGGGCGAGTGAAATTGTGTACTCAACATTGATGATGAATAATGATTTTATTTCACCCAACATCAATTTTGCCACACCCGATGAAGATTCGGCAAAGTTGAAGATAGCCGGTGAACGGATAGAAACAGATATGAACATTTTTCTTTCCAACTCGTTTGGTTTTGGGGGCACAAATTCCTCGCTGGTTGTTAAAAAATGGAAATAACCATTTATGGCTGACGCTGACGATAACAACATTACAATGAACAAAAATGAGGTTGTCCGGAAAATCAACGATTTTCTTGTAGATGAGTTCGAAGTGGATGAAGGTGATATATCACCTAATGCTAATTTGAAAGAGACACTTGACCTCGATAGCCTTGATTATGTTGATTTAGTGGCGGTTATCGAAAATCACTTCGGGTTTAAGGTCCAAAATGAAGATTTCCGCAACATCAACACTTTTCAGGATTTTTATGATTACATTATCAACAAGGTTAACGCAAACTAAGGACGGATGGCATCCTGGCAAGGAAAATCCCGGGGTACTGTACTGGGCTATAAGATTTTCTTCTTTGTACTGAATCGTACCGGCCTTGCGCCAGCTTATCTTCTTCTGCGTTTCGTTGCTTTTTATTACTTCCTCTTCGACAGATCGGGTTTTCGGCCTTCCTTTCGTTACTTCCGTTCCATTCATGGCTATCCCTATTGGACGTCAATTTTTTCGGTTTACAGGAATTTTTACGTATTTGGCCAAACCATTATTGATAAAGTGGCACTTATGAGTGGGGTTAAGACGCCTTTTACTTTTCATTTCGATGGTGAAGAGAACTTGCACCAAATGGCCGGTTCTACAGGTGGTATTTTACTAAGTGCTCATATCGGCAATTGGGAAATTGCCGGTCAGCTGCTGAATCGTTTGAATACGCGTTTTAACTTAGTGATGTACGATCATGAGCACCAAAATATCAAGCAGTACCTTGGCGAGGTAATGAAAAACAAAAACGTGAATATTATTGTCATTCGCAATGATATGTCTCACATCTTTGCCATTAAAGAAGCGCTCGATAATAAAGAGCTCATTTGTATTCACGGTGACCGCTATGTGAGTGGAAGCAAGGCACTCCCTGCACGCTTGATGGGCCGGAAGGCCTATTTCCCTGCAGGTCCTTTCCAAATCGCTTCCAAGTTCAAGGTGCCTTATTCCTTTGTTTTTGCTGCCAAAGAAGGGCATTACCACTACCATTTGTTTGCTACGCCAGGCAAAGTCCATAATGGCAACATTCAAGAATTGGTGGATCAGTACAAAAATGCTCTTGAAGAGAAAATAAAGCGCTATCCGGAGCAGTGGTTCAATTTTTATGACTTTTGGGTGCCCGAGGATGAAGAAAAAGAAGAAGAGGTTGTTGCACCCGGTATGAAAGAAGTGTGACTCCTTATTGAAGGGATGCCAATTTGCGCTGATATTAAAAATCCAATAATGCCACAGGCGTTATCAATACCATATTTATGACCAAGAAGAAAATATTAGTTGTTTATTATTCGCAGACGAGGCAGCTTTCGGAGATCGTTAAGTCGCTCACTCGTCCTTTTAAAAAAGATTCAACCGTAGAAGTGGAGTACGAGGAACTCCAAATGAAAGAGCCCTTCCCTTTTCCCTGGAATGCGGATCAATTTTGGGATGCCTTCCCGGAATCTGTTCTTGAAGTGCCGTTTGAGCTGGAACCAACAAAATTCAATGCCGATCAGGCATACGACCTTGTCATCTTAGCAGGCCAACCTTGGTTCTTATCGCCCTCCATTCCTATCAACTCATTTCTGCATACGGAAAAAGCAGCCAAAATTCTCAAAAATACCCCTGTGGTGACCGTCATGGGTGCTCGTAATATGTGGTTAACAGCTCATGAAAAGGTCAAAAAACGGCTTAATGACCTTCAAGCTCATCTGTGTGGCAATATTACTTTGGTCGATAAGCACAGCAATCTTATATCCTTGATTACCATCATCGGTTGGTTATTCAAGGGCAAGAAAGAGGGATTCATGAACATCTTCCCAAGGTCTGGTGTGGATGATGAAGAGATCCGCGGGGCTGACAAGTTCGGTGAAACCATCCTGGATCATCTTCTCAAGGATGACTTTTCCAATTTACAAGAGCAACTCCTCAAGCAGAATGCCGTCCAGATCAAACCGTCACTCATGATTCTGGAAAAGCGCGGTGCCAAAACATTTCCCGTTTGGGCCCGTTTTATCAGGCGGAAGGGGGCGCACGGTGATCCGGCTCGCAAGTTTCGCCTCAAACTTTTCGCCTATATACTGCCCACCGGCATTGTCTTACTCTCACCGGTGACGGCTTTGCTGACTTTTCTTACCAAAGTCTTCCGGAAGCAGTACGTCAATGACCAGATCAACTATTCCTCCTATACATCGCTGGAGCCTGTTAGTTAAGGGAAGTCTCCAAAATGGCAAGAGCTGATTCAACATCCGTGAATGCATTCAATTTGGCTCGTGTTTTAACATTTCACCGCATCAACGTCAAGCTCCCCTTGCGGGTCACCCGGCTGTTGTCATTAAAGCGGGCCTTCACCACATAGATGTACACGCCCTCGGTGGCGGACTGTCCTTTGTAGGTGCCGTCCCAACTGCTGCCGGAAGACCGGCTTTCAAAGACCAGCTCGCCCCAGCGGTTGAAGATGCGGATG
>PXTV01000108.1 GCA_003022985.1 Bacteroidetes bacterium SW_11_45_7
TGTGATGCGGCACCCGAGTCCTGGTGCGCCCGTTTTCCTGAGCCGCCATATCAATGCCGGGATTGTAAATGCAGGAGATGGCACGCACGAGCATCCAACCCAGGCATTGCTCGATGTCTATTCGCTACAGGAGAAAGCCGGTGAACTGAAGGGCTTGAAGGTGGCTATCATCGGGGATATTAAGCACTCGCGTGTAGCACTTTCCAACATCTTCTGCCTCCAGAAGATGGGAGCACAGGTAATGGTTTGCGGCCCGCCCACGTTGATACCACGCCACATTGAAAGTTTGGGTGTTCGTGTAAGCTACCACGTCAGGGAGGCCTTGGAATGGGCGGATGCTGCCAACATCCTCCGCATTCAGCTCGAAAGGCAGGAGATCAAAAATTTTCCGTCTCTGCGGGAGTATGCCCTATACTATGGCGTGAATCGCAAGTTGTTGGATTCGCTTAACAAGGAAGTTATTATCATGCACCCCGGGCCGGTCAACCGCGGTGTTGAGGTGGCCAGCGATGTGGCCGACAGCAGCCAATCGATCATTCTGCAACAGGTGGAAAATGGTATGGCTGTCAGGATGGGCGTATTGTATTTGTTGGCCGGTAGTGTTGGCGAGTACAGGGCGGATTCCCACCGGCTGTACACCAAATGATGATTTTGACACGATCATTCGATTTGCAAATAATTGTGATTAGCTTCATTCAAAAAATTAACAAACCATGTATAACACAGTGAAATACGAGGTTGAAGGTGCAAGGCTTACCATTACCATGAACAGGCCCGATACCTACAACGCCTTCAATAATGAGATGAGCTATGAACTCCGGGACGCCCTTAAAAATGCAAGTAAAGACGATAACATCCGTGTGGTTACCTTAACAGGAGAGGGGAAGGCGTTTTGCTCGGGCCAGGACTTAAAGGACGTGCAGGGCGCAGAAGGACGCAGCTTGGGCGAATCTGTTGAGAACCGTTACAACCCCATCATTAAACACATCCGAAAGATGGAAAAGCCGGTCCTGTGCCGCCTGAACGGTGTTGGGGCAGGAGCAGGCTGCTCGTTGGCACTGGCTTGTGACTTAACGATCGCCTCGGAGAAAGCCTCCCTCATCGAAGTGTTCGTGAATGCCGGTTTAGTCCTCGACTCCGGCTCATCCTACTTTCTGCCTCGTTTGATCGGTTATAACAAGGCCTTTGAACTCGCCACAACCGGCCGGAAAGTGAAAGCCGATGAGGCGAAGGAACTGGGCCTGGTGAATGAGGTGGTAGCTCATGATGAGCTCGATCAGAAAGTAGAGGAATGGGCTGCTTATTACGAAAAGGCACCAACAAAGGCCGTGGGCATGATCAAGAAAATGCTAAGCAAGTCGGCCCACTCGGATTTGGAGACCATGCTCCAATACGAGGCTTATAGCCAGGAAATTGCCGGTAGAACGGAAGATTACCAAGAGGGGCTGAATGCCTTTAACGAAAAGCGCACACCTGAATTTAAGGGAAAATAAGCCAGCTTACGATTGAGAAAAGGCTCATGATGGGTCATTCTTTGATCTCTCTGCAAATTGTTTTTAGTAAGCGCTACGGCCTTCTGATGTGCCCGAGCCACGCATGGTATCGAGCAATTCGTTGACTTGTTGTGCCTCAGTATCGCTGAGATTTTGGGTGAGGGAGTAGAAAAAGTCGTCTTGCTGGTCAATTTGGGCCAGTACTTCCCGTCCTTTGCCGGTGATCACAATGGCCACTGTTCGTCTATCCTGTTCCGATTGGTTCCGCTCCACCATCCCTTTTTGGCGCAGCCGCTCCACAATACGGGATGCATCAGAGTTTTTGTCGAGCATCCTATTACGAACCAGATTTAAGGTTGTTGGATGAGGTGACTGCTCTCGCAAAATACGCAGAATATTGAACTGCTGAACGGTAAGGCCGAACTGTTGGAGAAACCCCTTCATCTGCGAAACCAGCCAGCTCTGTGTGAAAAGGATATTGACAATGAGCTTGTGGTGCTGGTTATCGAATGCTGATTGGCCGATTTCTGTTTCAAGCTCCATAGTCAATGAATTGTTCAATGTTTTGCTGGCGATAAGCTCATTCATTGTTTTTGGTGAATAAGCATGTGTGGTAGATGATACCGGGTATTGGTTCACTTTAAAACCAAAAAGGGGGAAATCAAGAAGAACGATCCATATTGATTGGACCGTTCTTCCGACAACATGAAGGGTTGAGTATTACGTTATTGCTCGATTAACTCGACATCACAGTTGATATCGACCTCTTTCCCAACAACAAGACCGCCAGAATCAAGGGATTTGTCCCATTGAACACCGTAATCGAACCGGTTGATTGTTCCTGTTATTTTCCAGCCGGAACGGGTTTTGCCACGCATGCCGGTGACTGTGCCATTGTAGATGGCAGTAAAGGTTTCCTCTTGAGTTGTGCCGCGAATGGTCAAATCCCCTTTCAATCTGTATTCATCCCCTTCAACTTTCGCCAGGCTTTTACTCTCAAACCTTATTGCCGGGTATTTCTCAGTGTTAAAGAAATCTTCACCCTTGAGATGCTTGTCGCGCTTCTTATTGTCAGTGTCAATACTGGTGGCGTCAATGCTTATTTCAATCTCGGCATTTGAGAAGTCTTTCTTCCCTCCCGTACGGATGGTGCCATCGTATTCCTTGAACTGCCCGTTGACCTCGCTGATCTTCATATGTGTGGCCGTGAAGCCAATTTTGGTGTGTGAAGGGTCAAAGCGCCAAGTTGTGGCAGCAAATACGGTGATGACCGTCAGTAAAAGCAGCACAACAGATAGTTTAACGGATTTCATAATAGATTCATTTTGGTTGACAAGTGATTTGGTTAATGCTCAATTGCAAATATAAGTTACAACATCTAATGATCAAACAATAAATAATAAAAATGTTGGCATTACGACAAAATAAACACCAGGTGACGTTTGCTCTTTCAATCATCAAATGGATGTAATCCCTAAAAATCCTGAGTTCTAGTTAGGCAGATCAATTGCTCAACCATTGGAATTATTACCTTTGCCGCTAAAGGATGGCGCGCCCATGAAGCTATCACATAAATGGTTGAAGGAATACCTCCCTCACGATTATTCGCCTCCACAAGTAGCCACATTTCTAACGGATACAGGGCTTGAGGTAGAAAGCTATGCCACTACAAGCACCGTTCGCGGGGGACTGAAAGGAATTGTGATTGGGAAGGTTGAAGATGTTTGGCCCCATCCCAATGCTGATAAGCTCAAACTTACCAGAGTGACCATTGGTGACGGGGAATCGCTACAGATCGTGTGTGGCGCGCCCAATGTTGCTAAAGAGCAGAAGGTGGTTGTAGCGCCACCCGGCACAACGCTCTATCCCCGGGACAAAGAACCCTTTAACGTGAAAAAAGCCAAAATCCGTGACCAACAGTCGGAAGGGATGATCTGTGCGGAAGATGAGGTGGGCCTCGGTGCAGATCACGAAGGGATTATGGTGCTAAGGCAAGATGCTGAGCCGGGCACAAACGCTGCTGATTATTTCGGGATTGAAGAGGATACGGTTTTTGAGATCGACCTTACGCCCAATCGAGCCGAG
>PXTV01000109.1 GCA_003022985.1 Bacteroidetes bacterium SW_11_45_7
CCACGCAGCTGCCCATGATGGCAGCGATCTGCGGAACACCCATCGATGATAAAACTGCGTTATTGCGGAAAATTCTACCAAAGTGTTCTTTATCCGGGAATATTTCATCCTGCATCGGTAAGTAGACACCTGCGCTATCTACCAGATAGATAATAGGCAAGTGGTTTTCAATGGCTATTTCCTGTGCCCGTATGTTTTTCTTACCCGTTACGGGAAACCATGCACCTGCTTTTACAGATGCATCATTGGCAACAATAACGCATTGTCTCTCTTCAACATAGCCAATTCCTATAATCACACCACCAGCGGGGCACCCACCGTGTTCCTGGTACATCTCATAGCCGGCAAATTCGCCTAATTCGAGGAAACCGGAATCATCGTCTATTAATGTATTTACACGCTCACGGGCGCTTAATTTCCCTTTGTCATGTTGCTTTTGAATCTTTTTCTTGCCTCCTCCCTCGTAAATCTTATCCAACCGTTGATTCATTTTAGAAATCAACAGCTTCATCGCATCCTCATTCTTATTTTTCTGGATGTCCATAGTTTGGGCATTACATTTGGAGGGTCAAAAATAACAATTCATTACGGGTAAAATCATGCTAAATTGATGTAGTGAAAGTTGAGAAGCCAAATGCGTCCTTCTTTTACAAGATTTATCATCTTGATTGGCAGAAGAAAAAGTTGAAAAAGGTAGAAAGATTATGAATACACTTTTTAGAGTGGTTTAAAAAATTTTACTTTTGCAATTGGGCAAGTCTTATACGACCAGCTCCCACTGAATCCCCCAGATCCGGAAGGAAGCAAGGGTAGGTGGTTGAGCGGTGCGATATAAGTAACTTTCCCTTCTTTTTTAATATTTGTGCCTAAAAACCAGGGTCCTATGAAATTTTTTGTTGATACTGCCAATATTGATCAAATACAAGAAGCACGAGCACTTGGGATTTTAGACGGTGTTACCACCAATCCATCCTTGATGGCTAAAGAAGGAATTACCGGCCAAGACAACATTTACGAGCACTATGCCAACATTTGCGATATCGTGAACGGCCCCGTTAGCGCGGAAGTCATTTCAACTGATTTCGATGGGATTGTTCAAGAAGGAAGAGAGCTGGCAAGTATTCGATCCAATATTTACGTGAAAGTTCCCATGATCAAGGAAGGTGTAAAAGCTATTAAACAGTTGTCTGACGAAGGCATTCGCATCAATTGCACACTCGTTTTTTCGTCAGCACAAGCACTTCTGGCAGCCAAAGCCGGGGCGGCAATCGTGTCGCCTTTTATCGGTAGGGTTGACGATACCGGGCATGATGGAGTGCAGCTCATCGAGCAGATCGTCCAAATTTTTGACACTTATGGCTACGAAACCGAGGTGCTTGCCGCATCAGTAAGAAGTCCTCTCCACATCCCGCAGACGGCCCAGGCAGGGGCTGATATTGCTACTTGCCCCTTTCAAACCATCAATGATTTATTCTATCATCCGCTTACAGACATTGGGTTGGAGAAGTTTTTGAATGACTATAAGAAAGTGAACGGTTGAGGCGGGGAGAATAGCTGTTTTATAAGAGAGCAGGGCAGGATAGATGGATAAATCTTGTTAGCAAAAGGTTATCCTGAATCTTATTTTTATCTTATCATGCTCAATTATCGACTTCGTCCAGCCACCCTTGAACAATGTCCTGGTGTTCTTTGAGCCATTGATGAATGACTTGTACGGGGTTATCTTCAGTTTTTTCAATCCGGTCCATTAACATTAGCATTTGAGATTCCTGTAATTCAAAGATGGACAGGAATTTAGCCACCTCCGGGTATTGTTCTTGGAAACCTTTTCGTCCTACACTGAGAATTTTTTCCTCTTTACTGTAAACTTCTTGAGGATCATCGAGAAATTTTAATTCATAGCGCTTGAAAAGCCAGTGAGGTTTCCAGCCGGTTATAATGATTGGCTCTTCTTTTTCCATAGATGCTTGCAGTGTTGAAATCATGGCCGGTTCACTGGTCCCCACTACACGATAATCCAATCCGTAAGCATCAATTGCTTTTTCCGTCAGCTTGACAATACCTGCATCATTTTCAATGCCAATAATACGTCCCTCTACTTGATCTCTAATGTTTTTTAACTCCTGTATGGATTGAATATCCATGTAGGGAGGAACGGCCAACCCAATATGAGCTCCTTTGTAGTTGGTGCCGAGCTCGGATAGCTGATCACTGTAAGTGTCAATATAGTCACGGTGTGTAGCAGGCTGCCAAGAGCTTAAAAACAAATCTTCATTTCCCCGGGCCACATTTGTATAAGCCCTGCTGAGACTGTATCGGTTTAAGGAAACCGGAGCTCCGAATTCTTCTTCAATGATGTGTTTCACCAAATGAGACATGATAATATTGTCGGAAGGCCAAACTTATCATAACAACTCTACAGTAAGTTCCCATTAAACTCATATTAGCTTGTTTTACAGGAGATTGGCAAGATAATAAAGATTTGTTGTTTTATTGAAGTACAGGCTTCACAGATCACATAAACCGCCACAATAGATGGTCAATTTAAGGGGGTTGAGCTTAATGCATTCTATCACCTCTTATAGAAATGTTTTTCATGATCTGAGCTTCTTCCTCAAGGAACTCCTGCCATCTCTCTTGCACTTGATTGTCATCAAAATAGGTTTTAGCAATATCGATAAATAATCTGTAATGACCTGCTTCAGATTCCATGAAATGGCGGTAGAATTTGCGAAGATCTTCCTCTTCCAAATTTTCCGACAGGAGCTTAAAGCGCTCGCAACTCCTTGCTTCGATAAGAGCCGCAATCAAAAGCCGCTCCAGCAGACGCCCTTCGTGATCTCCTTCTTTCCGCTCGCATTTCATCAATGCCACCACATACTCATCTTTTCGTTGACGGCCCGGTTCCAGCCCCCGTTTTCTCATCTCCTGCAGAACCAGACGAAAATGGCCCCACTCTTCTGTGACAATAGGGGCAAGATCATCAACGAGTTTTTGCTTTTCAGGATATTGCTGAATAAGGGATATGCAAGTAGATGCCGCTTTTTGCTCACAGTAAGCATGATCAGTAAGAATGTCTTCTAAACGCTTTTCCGCCAGATGAACCCAACGCGGGTCGGTTGGAAGTTGTAAGCCCAGCACGGACGATGTTGTTGATGCCATATCGAAGGGGATTTTCGGCTGTAAATTACGGGTACTTATTCCGAATGTAAGTGTAGAATAAGGTAGCCAATAACCAAAGTGGATGATGTGCAATGTTTTTGGAGATGTGCCCTGTAGTTTCCTAACCAAGAGAACGTATTTTTCGATTGCCCAAGAATGACTCGCACTTTGTTGCATTAAATGCCCGTTAATTTGTGAAGCAAGTATAGGTTTTCATTTATCGATGAGTTCATGGCTTTCAAATTGTCTCCGTTTGAATATCACGAGATTGATTGATACTAATTGGCACATATCATCTCTATAGATGTTATATTTGACACGTAATCCGCTTATATGTTCTTAAGTAGACCATTATACCTGAAAGCACTTCTTTGTTTAGTGGGCTCAGTAATCCTGCTTAGCCCATCGTGTAAGGATAAGGCTACAAATGGCTGGGATACTGATGTTTTAACACCTCTTGCCAATGCAAAATTGAATGTTAATGATATTGTTGCTGATAGTCTCGTTGAGTATCAACAAGATAGTTCTTTACGGTTAGTTTACAGCAACACGATTTATGAATTTGATCCGACCGATGAACTCCTGCAAATACCCGATACGAGCTTGGAAAACAAGCTTCAGCTCGATTCGATTGTTCCAATGGCGAATGTTGATCATGATCCCTATGATGCACGCAAAAAGTCCGACAAAGTAGAACTCTTCCGTAAGAATAAATTATTGGTTTACAATTTTAATGGCCCTGAGTTGACTTTTTTTCGAATAAAGAGCGGGCAGTTTAAAATTCTCATAACAAGTACACTTCAGGATACACTTTATTTTGATTTTGAGCTGAATGAGGCAAGAGACCAAAATGGTGCTCCTTTAACCGAATCTGATGTATTACTGCCGGCTCCTCCAAATGGAAGTTCTACTATTGAGCGAAGTTTTGACTTGAGCGGTTATGAAGTGGATTTACGCGGGCCTGATCAAAAGCTCGTAAATTCAATTCAGCCCGTCCTTGTGGGAAAGGTTGATTCGCTTGGTGATTTAAGTGATGTAACACCACAGGACAGTATTTATATTTCTTACCAACTTAAAGACATTGTGCCGCAGTACGTGAAGGGGTATTTGGGTAATGATACTGTGGAAGTAGGCCAGGGGGAAATCAAATTGGATTTATTTAAAAATCTTAATGCTGGCCTTGTAGATTTGGCCAAAGTTGAGGCTGATTTTTCTGTTATTAACGGGTTGGGTGTAAATGGTCAATTAGATATCAAATCATTTGAGGCGATTAAAGGAAGCCAGACGATAAGCTTGACCAGCCCTCTTATCAATAAGCCCATCAAGATTGACAGGGCTTACGATAATCCCCGCATAACAAATACCACCGATGTCTCCTTAAGTGGCCAAAATTCCAATGTGAAAGAACTGCTTGAACTACTACCGAGTCGGATTTTCTACAATATAGAAGCCTTTATCAATCCCCGCGGCAATTTTTATAACTACCAGGATTTCGGTTATTACGACTCGCAATTCGATGTGAATGTTGACGTGGAACTTCCGCTTCAGGCCCGTTTAAAGGACCTCTTCTTGCGGGATACAACAGATTTCAATATTGGCTTAACCGATCAGGAAATCAAGAACATTGAAAAGGGTGAGCTTAACTTAATTGCCTACAACCATTTTCCCTATGACGTGGATGTGCAATTGTACCTCTACGACAATATGTTCAATTTGAAGGATTCGCTTTTTCTTGAAAATACCATCGCCTCGGGCCGGTTCAACGACAGTTGCCGCGTTGTAGGAGATCAACGTACGGTTCTTACCTCCAAAGTTGACAACGATCGCCTCAAGCAGCTACAAAAGGCGGAAAAGGCCATTGTACAAGTTGGCTTTTCCAATCCTGAAGTACCCGGTTTCTGCACGCAACGCAAGCTGAAATTATACGATAATTACGCAATTGACTTAACCCTCTCTGCTCGCTTTAAATATCTTTTGCAAGACGCTTTCTAATCTATTACGTAAAGAGCTGTTGATGACGTTCAGATCTCTTGTTGGTTGTATTATGTGTTTGTTTGTATACGATGGAACAGTGGCGCAGGATACAACGTCACAATCCCGCTTTTCCCCCTTTCATCTGGCATCGCATTTTCCGCCCCCTCATAACGTGCAGTGGCAGGATGATCAGTATCCATCCCGCGTAGCTCTAAGCGGTCTTTACTATTACAATGCCAATTCGCTCCCGCTTTCCGTTAATAACGATCTGGTCTTCCGGGAACAGCTTACCAGCCAAGGTAAGGAGGACGCGCTTGCCAATAGAGGTGACAAGAACCTTTTTGAAGGGGATTTTCGTCTTAACCTAACGTATTCCCATCAACTTGATTCATCATTTATTGGCGATGCTATTGTCTATGGCGGATTGCGCCACAGGAATATGACGTTTATCAGGATGAACAAGGATGCAGTAGATCTTTTATTACTGGGCAATGCTCATTTTGAAGATGATACAGCCAAGCTCTCCAACATTGATCTCAAACGCTTCACCTACCACTCGCTTGATCTTGGCGTCCGTAAGCGTTGGCAAAAAAATGATCATCGGTTTCAATTTGCTCTGGGGGCATCTTTATTGCAGGGAGCAGTGAACTGGCAAGTCGGGATCGATAGCACATCCATTTATACAGCACCTGCCGGTGAATACATAGATGCTGATTTACACTATAGC
>PXTV01000110.1 GCA_003022985.1 Bacteroidetes bacterium SW_11_45_7
TAAGAGGGTATATGGTGATTGACAATGCCGGATAAACGGCCCGTGGGGATCCCGCCCACTTTGGCGAGCTTCGGGCTACCGGAAAGAAAGATCATTTTGCCGTCCATCAGATCGCTATGGCCGGTCTCGCGCATGTAGAGCATGAGCGCAGTCTGGGCCGAGAAGAAGTGATTGCCCACTGAATCCTTTGTGATGGGGATGTATTTAGCGCCACTTGTTGTGCCGGAGGTCTTGGCAAGATAAAGGGGATTGCCGGGCCAGAGAACATTGCGTTCACCGCTTCGGATCCGCTCGATATAGGGCCTGATGGCCTCGTAATCGCGGATGGGAACCTGCCTTTTAAAATCCTCGTAGCTATGGATATCGTAAAATCCATGATCCTTGCCAAACGCAGTCATATCCGCTTTGCGGATAATTCTCTGAAACACTTGATGCTGCGATGCAACACCACGGCTTTTCCACTTCTTAACAGAGCGCTGAACCAGCCTGGCATACTGGCCAATGGCAAAACTTTTAAAACTCATGCCACCAAAGGTAGCGTTTTGGCTGGCATCAAAAAAAACGCACCCATTTTAGTAAATGAATGCGCTTGAGAAGAAATAGCAAAGATGTAGATGAGTCACTCATCTAAGGGAAAGATGGGTGCTCACCTGGGGCGAGTTTTACTCCTTTGTCTGTTGCTGCTCTTGGTTACTGAAATCCGGCTTGGGAATGAGGCGCTTGCGTGAAAGGGTGTATTTGCGAAATGTGGAGAAGCCCTTCTTTACCCGGCAAAAATTCCATGAATGCACCATAAGGCATAATGCGCTTCACGGTTGCTTCGTAGGTTTCGCCTTCCTCAGGGATAGCCGTTAATTCCTTAATGCGGTTGACCACCTCATCAGTTGTTTCCTTATCCTCAGAGACAATATCGATGACGCCCTCTTCACCAACTTCTTCAACCACAATCTTGGCGCCTGTTTCGTTCTGCAATTCCTGGATGATTTTGCCACCGGGCCCTATCACAGCACCGATAAACTCTTTGCCGATGCGCATTTGCTTGATACGCGGAGCATGGGGCTTATGATCCTCCCTGGGTGTGGATATGGTCTTGTTCATTTCCTCAAGAATGGCCAAGCGACCTTTTTTGGCTTGCTCAAGCGCTTCTTTCAGGATATCGTTGGACAAGCCCTTCACTTTAATATCCATCTGGCAAGCTGTTAAACCGTCAGCTGTACCGGTAACCTTGAAGTCCATATCGCCAAGATGATCCTCATCCCCCAAAATATCGGAGAGGACTGTATAATTCCTGGGATTGTTCTCATCGTCCGTGATCAGCCCCATTGCAATACCTGAAACGGGCTTGTTGACTTTCACACCTGCACATTACCTGGAATAACCTGTTTCAAGGCACGATGAGCAAGGTTTCCGTGGCCAACTTCGCGCCTGCTCGTACCGCGCATTGGCTTGGCCTCACCCGTACAGAAGGGCGGGAAGTTGTAGTGGAGGAGGAAGTCCTCCGTACCGCCAATAATGGCGCCATCGATGGTTTGCTCATCGAGCTTCGTGCCCAGTGTGACAGTTGTGAGCGATTGTGTCTCGCCCCTTGTAAAAATGGCAGACCCATGAGTATTGGGAAGGTAGTTAAGTTCGGTCCAAATGGGACGAATATCCTCAGGCCCACGCCCATCAAGACGAACTTTGTCGAAAATGATCATGTTCCGTACCGCCTCGGTCTGGACATCGTCAAGATATTTCCTGGCGAGCCCCTCTTTCTCTTCGCGCGTTTCGTCATCGAGACTTTCCAGAAATTCCTCCTCAACCTCCTTGAACTTTTCCTTGCGGCCACTCTTGGTCACTTTAGCCGACTTCGCCACCTCGTAGAACTTGTCGTAAGTAGCATCGCGGACTTGCTTATAGAACTCTTCATCGTGGGCAAATTGCAGGGCTTCGATCATCTCATCTTCACTGCACTCACTCATTTCGCCTTCCACCATAGTGATGTTGTCAGGTGTGGCAGCTACCAGGATGTTCAGATCAGCATTATCCAACTCGGAAATGTAAGGATTGATAGTGAGCTGGCCGTTGATTCTAGCTACGCGCACCTCTGATACCGGTGTTTCAAAGGGAATATCGGAGGTCTGAATAGCGGCTGACGCGGCCAAACAAGCCAGCGAATCGGGCATGGTATCTTTATCAGCTGATATCAAAGAGATCAAAACTTGTGTCTCGGAGTGGTAATCGTCCGGGAAAAGGGGGCGAAGAGCCCGGTCGACAAGGCGGGAAATGAGAATTTCGTACTCGGAAGGGCGCGCTTCACGCTTGAAAAAACCACCGGGAAATTTACCGGCTGCTGCGTACTTTTCTTTGTAATCAACGGTAAGCGGCAGAAAATCCATGCCTTCCCTGGCTTCCTTATTGGAAACGATTGTGGCAAGGAGCATGGTATTACCCATCTTCACAACAACCGAGCCGTCTGCTTGATTGGCAAGCTTACCCGTTTCGAGGGTGATGGCCTTACCATCATCCATTTCAAAAGAATGTTGAAGGCCTTCTTTTTTGGCCATTTGCGCTGCAATATTCGATGTGTCTGACATATTTATTTGTTTTTACTCTTATGAATGTTCTTGTCGTAAGTGTGTTATGAACAGTCGACTCCTGTTGACAAGCAGAACAAGGGGTTGACTGGCTTCAATTTTTTACAGTAAGTAGAAGAGAAGAAGAAGACCGCGTTTAGCGCCTTATCTTTAGCTTCTTGGTCAATTCGCGGTAATTATCCAGATCTTTTTTGGCAAGATATTTAAGCAGGCTCCTTCTTTTCCCAACGAGCTTTACAAGAGCACGTGTACTGGAATAGTCCTTTTTGTGCTTTTTGAGATGGTCAGTAATGTGCTTAATTCTTTCTGTGAAAAGAGCGATTTGGGCTTGCGTAGAACCTGTGTTTTCATCAGATCCTCCGAATTCACGAATGATTTCTTGCTTTCTTTCTTGCGTTACTCCTGATTCCATTTGATACTTCGTTTTTCTTATCTTACTTAAACGTGTCTTTTTCCAAGAGGTTTTGTTTGTTCTTTGAATCGCTTTTACCTATTGTTGAAACAACGAGCAAATGTAATTGAATCTGCATTATTTTGGAAACAATGGTTCTTGTAATTTGAATATTTGCCAACAATAACGCCATTAGGATTGGTAAAGGGAATGTTCTGTTTTGGTAGTGTCCGGATTCAATTTTCAAAGTAATTCAGCATCTCCGTAATATTATCCTTCAAATGTCTTCGATGGGCAATGTAATCGATAAAGCCGTGTTCCTGCAGAAACTCGGAGCGTTGAAATTCCTCCGGCAAATCGCGCCTGATGGTCTCCTTAATCACACGTGGACCGGCAAAGCCGATAAGTGCATTGGGCTCAGCTATATTTACATCTCCCAGCATGGCAAAAGAAGCTGTAACGCCACCGGTTGTGGGATCGGTCAGAAGGGAAATATAAGGTAGTTGCGCCTCTGAGAGCTGTGTTAGTTTAGATGACGTTTTAGCCATTTGCATAAGCGAAAAGGCCGACTCCATCATCCGCGCTCCGCCTGATTTGGCAATAATCATGAGTGGCATGCGATTCTCGATACAGTGATCGATGGAAAGGGCTATCTTCTCCCCTACTACAGAGCCCATAGAGCCGCCAATAAAGCTAAAATCCATGCACGGCAGCACAAGCTGATGGCCGTTGACCGAGCCATACCCCACGCGCATGGCGTCTTTAAGACCGGTTTTGTTTTGGCATTCCTTAATACGGTCTTTGTAAGACTTGAGGTCGGTAAAGTTGAGAAAATCTTGCGGCTCAAGGTCATCGAAAAGGGGCTGGTAGTCATTATTATCGAACAATAAATTGAAATATTCCACAGAACCAATGCGGTCGTGATAATCGCAGTTATCGCATACGTAGTAATTTTTTCGATGCTCTTTGACGGTCCTCGCTTTTTGACAGCGAGGGCATTTACACCACATACCGTCCGGAGCTTCCTTCTTCTCCTTGGTAGAAGTGGTTATTCCCTCGCGAAATCTTTTGAACCAATTGGCCATAGGGCAATCGTTAATTACTCGATTCTGCTATTGCAAGCACAATGCGTATTGTTTTGGTTAGCAACTTTACTCTTTTACTTGTTTGACATTCCGCTTCTCCATTTGCCGTTTAATATCTTCCAAATCCCCTTTCGGGATGGCATCGATCAATCTCTTGGTATAGTCCCTTTGCGGATTTGCATAAATATCATCGGAACGCCCCATTTCTTCGATTTTGCCTTCATTCATCACCACCATGCGGTCCGACATAAACTTGACAACCGATAAGTCATGAGAAATGAAAATGTAGGTAAAATTGTATTCATCGCGCAGGTTCATCAACAAATTCAGCGCCTGAGCCTGGACCGACACATCAAGGGCCGATACAGATTCATCGCAGATGATGAATTTCGGGTCAAGGGCTAATGCACGGGCTATACAGATACGCTGGCGCTGGCCACCTGAAAATTCGTGCGGATAGCGATTAAAATGCTGACCCCCAAGATTAACGGTTTCCAGTAACTCGATGGCTTTATCGCTGCGTTCCTTATCGTTATTCAGACGATTATGAACCTTCATCGGTTCCACGATCGCATTACCAACTGTTAACCGTGGATTCAGGGATGAATAAGGATCCTGGAAGATAATCTGCATATCTTCACGCAAATTCTTCAAATCCTTGTTCGAAAGCTCGTAGACATTATTGCCATCAAATTCTACAGTTCCTTCGCTGGCTTCAACAAGCCGCAAAATCGTTCGACCAAGTGTGGTTTTCCCACAACCCGACTCCCCAACCAGACCGAGGGTCTCACCCGGGTAAACATCAAAACTCACATCATCCACGGCCTTCACATGTTCTAATACTTTACCCAAAAAGTTCTTTTTGGCGGGGAAATAGGTCTTGAGATTCTTGACTTTTAAGATAGGATCTTTATTTGTCAGCTCATCATAGCGTTGTTTGAACTGCTCGCTGGATATTTCAACCGACTCCAGGACTTCATCGATGGAATGCTGAATTTCATGAATGGTTCCGTCTTCATCCTGGTTCATGAAATCGCTTACCACGGGTAACTTACTCAGCCGTTTACGCAAAGGAGGACGGCAGGCCAGAAGTCCTTTGGTATAGGGATGCTGCGGGTTGGAAAAGATTTCGTAAACGTTGCCTTGCTCCACGATTTTGCCTTGGTACATCACCAAAACCCTGTCGGCTACTTCAGCTATCACACCGAGATCGTGCGTAATGAAGATCAGGGACATTTCGTGCTCATCACGCAGGCGGGCCATAAGGTCAAGAATGCGGTCCTGTACGGTCACGTCCAGTGCAGTTGTCGGCGCGTCTGCTATAAGGACACCCGGATT
>PXTV01000111.1 GCA_003022985.1 Bacteroidetes bacterium SW_11_45_7
AATGGCGGCACTTCACCATACAATTATCTGTGGAACGATCCTGATAATCAAAATACCGCTACTGCTTCCGGGCTTAGCGAAGGTTCCTACACAGTCACTGTAACAGATGATGCCGGTTGTACTGTTGTTGACTCCGTCACAATCGATCAACCCCAGGCGCCACTAACTATCGATTCAAGCAATACCTCAAGCGCCACCTGTGGTAATGCAAATGGAACAGCATTTATTGACGTATCCGGTGGCACAGTGGATAGCACCTATTCTTACCAATGGAACGACAGCAACAGCCAAACTACCGCGTTTGCAGACCAACTGGCAGAAGGGAGCTATACTGTTACTGTTACGGATGACAATGGCTGTACCCTTACAAACTCCTTTACCATCGGGAATATCCCGGGCCCAACCCTTCAAACCGAAAGTAAGCCTGTAACCTGCTATGGCGGAGCAGACGGAAGTGCCAATGTTACAATCAGCGGTGGCACATCACCGTACCAAACGGAATGGTCAAATGGTGAACAAGGCGATACGATTGAGAACATAACAGCTGGTAATTACGAAGTCATTGTGACCGATGCAAACAATTGCCAGGCAGCACAAACAGTAACCGTTGAGTCACCTCCGGAAATTATTGTGGATGCCGGTCCTGATCAAACGATTAAACTTGGCGAGCAAACGACATTGTCAGGGAGTTTCACAGGCCTGAACAATATCCAAACTTATAGCTGGCAACCGCAAAATGATATAGATTGCCCTGAAGGCCCAAATGTGTACCAGTGTCTTGAGCCGACAGTTGAACCACGTGATACAACAACCTATACGCTTACAGCAATAGATGAAAACAACTGCCAATATCAGGACACTGCCCGCGTGATAGTCATTATCGAACCCAATATTTATGCTCCGAATGCTTTCTCACCCAATAATGATGAAATGAATGATGAGTTTAAGCTGATTACCAGAAAAGTGGATGACTTCAAGTTGCAAATCTATAATCGGTGGGGCGAAAAAGTCTTCCAATCCACTGACCCTGAGAATGGGTGGAATGGCACCTACAAAGGTGAAAAAATGCCGCCCGGCACATATGTTTATGTTGCCAACCTCCGCTATTCAAACGGAAAGCATGACGTATTGAAAGGCTCAGTCACTTTGATCCGTTGATCATTTGCCCAACTGATTTCTTACCGGTCTTGCCATTCACAGAATTAAGTGATCGTTCTTTGTTTTGGTTTTGATTTACTACCTTTCAGTCCTGAAAATATAACATATAGAAAAATATCGTTATGGATCACTTAGGCAGAATTTTGCTCAGTTGTTGTTTTGTCCTTAGTTTAGGGCTTTTCTCACCCGAATCCACATATGCCACACATGCCTTAGGCACCGATATTAACTATACTTGCTTAGGTGGTAATCAATATGCCATCACCTTAACCTTTTACAGGGATTGCGAAGGAATAGATCCGCCATCATCACCTTCAGTGAATATTTCATCTGCAAACTGTGGCGTTAATACCAGTGTGGGATTAACACTCGATCAGAATATCAGCCCAAATCCTGAAGAAGTATCCCCCCTTTGTCCCTCTCAGGCAAGCAACAGTACCTGTAGCGGTGGCTCCTATCCGGGCGTGGAAAAATACGTGTACAGGGGCACCTATACATTCCCACAGGCCTGCACCGATTGGACGCTCAGCTATTCCATTTGCTGCCGTAACAACACCATCACCAACCTCCAAAATCCAGTGAACCAAAACTTGTATGTGGAAGCTACATTGGATAATACGGTCAATAATTCCTGCAACAGTTCGCCTGCCTTCACAACAGAACCCGTACCGTATATCTGTGATAACAAAGAGCACTTCTACAACCACGGGGCCGTGGATACAGATGGGGATTCCCTGGCCTATGAGCTCATCGATCCGCTCAATGCCTCCAACGACCCGATTCCCCATACCGGCAACTATTCCGCCACCGATCCTATGGATGTAACCGGGGCGTTTCAATTCAACCAACAAACAGGCCAAATGCAATTCACGCCAGCCAGTACACAACAAGCTGTTGTCACTGTACGTGTTAAAGAGTATCGCAACGGCCAGCTAATAGGCACCACGATGCGCGATATGCAAGTAGTTGTGATAAGTTGTGACAACAATAACTCTACAGCTTCAGGCATTGATGGCTCCAACAATTATACAATCGATATTTGCGCGAATTACAACTTGTGTTTTGACATCACATCGAACGATCAGGACACTAATCAAACCACCACCCTTAGCTGGAACAATGGCATTCCGGATGGAACCTTTACCACTTCAGGCTCCCCATTTGAGGAAGCTGAATTTTGCTGGACGCCAGCTCCTGAAGATACAGGAAGCCATCAGTTCAATGTAAAAGTTGAGGATGACGCATGTCCCATACCAGGGATAAACAATTTTACTTATACCGTCAATGTGATTCCGAATCCCAATCCTCCGGTTACCGCCAGTAATGACACAACGATCTGTGAAGGCGATAGCACGCAACTCAACGCCTCATCCAATTTCTCAGGCAACATCAACTACCAATGGGAGCCGGCAAATGGCTTGAGTTGTACAAACTGCCCGAACCCGGTTGCCAGTCCATCGTTATCAACCGTTTATACCGTCACCGGTACATACCCGGACTCCTGCACGTCAACTGATCAAGTTGCCGTCAGTATCAACAATACACCGTCCGTTACTGTATTTCCAAACAATGCTTCAATATGTACCGGCTCAGATGTTGCGCTCAATGCCAGCAGTTCGCAAACCGGGATATTCGAATGGAGCAATGACAGTACAGGTTCATCAATCACCGTTAGTCCAACAACAGATACATTTTACACCGTTACTGCTTACGATTCCCTGGGTTGTCCCAGCGAGCCGGATACAGCATTCGTCAACCTGAATCCACCCCCACCTGCCCAGGTTTGCAATAATATTTACGTGACGAAAGGAGGAAGCGGTAATGGTTTATCCCCCGGTAGTCCAACCAACTTAGCTGATGCCTTGGCTATGGCTCAGTGTAACAGTACAACCATCAAAATGGCAACGGGTACTTATACCACCGACACGGCTATAACCAATATCACCAGTTACATGACCATTGAAGGGGGGTATCAACCCGCCAACAACTGGCAAAAAACCAGCAATCCCGGTGCAACAACCATTCACAGAACTAACGCAAATCCGGAGGGACCACCGGAAGCAAGGCGCATTGTCGGTATCTACCTGAACAGTGTTAATTACTTCCGATTGCAGGATATTACGCTTACAGTGGATAATGCCACGACTACCGGCCAGGAAGGGATGTCGGTTTATGGTATTCACATGACCAATTGCTCCAATTACAATATTGTCCGTTGCCAGGTGCTACCGGGTGATGCCTCGGATGGTAGTGATGGCACTGACGGGGCTGCCGGGGCCGATGGCGCAGATGGATTGCCCGGTACGGATGGAGCAGACGATGATCCAAACAATCCCGGTATTGGTGGTGATGGTGGAGCAGGAGGCGGCACAGGCGGTGGTGCCGGAGGTACATCAGGAAA